>CAYUAN010000042.1:0-5462 GCA_964442545.1 uncultured Prolixibacteraceae bacterium
AACTCATTGAAGAATTAAGAAAGGGGAATAAAGTGAACACACAAAATGCAGATGCCAACTATCAGGCCTTGAATCGCTATGCGAAAAACCTGAACGAACTGGCAAAAGAAGGAAAACTGGATCCCGTGATCGGACGGGACGAAGAGATACGCCGTGTATTGCAAATATTATCGCGGCGCACCAAAAACAATCCGATTTTGGTGGGCGAGCCCGGCGTAGGTAAAACCGCTATTGCCGAGGGTTTGGCACACCGTATCATCAATCAGGACGTACCCGAAAACCTGAAAACCAAAATCCTGTATTCGTTGGATATGGGACTTTTGATTGCAGGTGCCAAGTATAAAGGCGAATTCGAGGAGCGTCTGAAAAGCGTGGTTAAGGAAGTGGTGGACGCTTCCGGTGAAATCATCTTGTTTATCGACGAGATTCACACGCTGGTAGGTGCCGGCGGCGGTGAGGGCGCTATGGACGCGGCCAATATCCTGAAACCCGCTTTGGCCCGCGGAGAGCTGCGTGCCATCGGAGCCACCACCTTGAAGGAATACCAAAAGTATTTCGAAAAGGATAAAGCGCTGGAGCGCCGTTTCCAGATGGTCATGGTGGACGAACCCGATACCCTGGACGCTATTTCCATCCTTCGCGGATTGAAAGAGCGCTACGAGGCACACCACAAAGTGCGGATTAAGGACGAGGCCATCGTTTCGGCCGTGGAACTGTCGCAACGCTATATCACCGACCGTTTCTTGCCCGATAAGGCCATCGACCTGATTGACGAGGCAGCGGCCAAGCTCCGTCTGGAGATTGACTCCCTGCCCGAAGAGCTGGATGAGCTGGAACGCAAGATTCGCCAATTGGAAATCGAGCGTGAGGCCATCAAGCGCGAAAACGATAAGGAAAAAGTGAAGCTGTTGAGCGAGGAAATCGCCAATCTGAACGAACAACGTAATCAGCTGAAGGCTGCCTGGTTGCAGGAAAAAGAGCTGATTAATCAGATTACGGCCGAGAAGGAAAATATCGAACGCTACAAGCTCGAAGCCGAGCAGGCCGAGCGCGAGGGCGATTACGGAAAGGTGGCCGAGTTGCGTTACGGCAAAGTAAAACAAGCCGAAGAGCATATCGAGCAACTGAAACAAAAACTCGATGAGCTGCAGGCCGACAAGCCCTTAATCAACGAGGAAGTGGATTCGGATGAGATAGCCGAAGTGGTTTCCCGCTGGACCGGTATTCCGGTAAGCAAAATGCTGCAAAGCGAGCGCGAGAAACTGCTGCATCTGGAGGATGAGCTGCATAAGCGCGTCATCGGACAGGATGAAGCCATCAATGCTTTGGCGGATGCTATTCGCCGCAGCCGTGCCGGACTGCACGACACCAAACGACCCATCGGTTCGTTTATCTTCCTCGGAAGTACGGGTGTGGGTAAAACCGAGCTGGCAAAAGCTATGGCCGATTACCTGTTTAACGACGAGAACTCCATGGTGCGCATCGATATGTCGGAATACCAGGAGCGTCATACGGTATCGCGCCTGATTGGAGCGCCTCCGGGATATGTGGGCTATGACGAAGGCGGCCAGCTGACCGAAGCCGTTCGCCGCAAACCCTACTCCGTTGTACTGCTCGACGAGATCGAGAAGGCGCATCCCGATGTATTCAACATCTTGCTGCAGGTATTGGATGACGGACGATTGACCGATAATAAAGGCCGTATCGCCGACTTCAAAAACACCATCATCATCCTGACCTCCAATATCGGATCGCATCTGATTATGGAGAAACTGGGCAACGGACAGGCTCAGGACCCGAATGTGCTTGAAGAAACCGAGCAGGAAGTATTCAAGATGCTGAAGAAAAGCATCCGTCCGGAGTTCCTGAACCGTATCGACGAGATCATTATGTTCAAGCCCTTGAAGCAGGATGAGATTAAAGATGTGGTTCGTCTGCAGTTTAACAACATTGCTAAGATGTTGAAAAACGAAGGCATCGAGATTGAAATAACGGAAGCAGCCGTGGACGAAATCGCGCAATTGGGTTACGACCCGCAATATGGTGCACGTCCCGTAAAACGGGTGTTGCAGCGTGAAATCCTGAACGAATTATCGAAGATGATTCTGGCAGGTAACGTAAATCGCGAACAAAAAATCGTGATTGATTTTGACGGAAACAAGTTCTTGTTTAAGAACTAAACGGCAAAACAAAAAAGCAAAAAGCACGTTCAATTTGAGCGTGCTTTTTTTATTTCATTACTTTTCCCCGGCCATTATTAAAACTTTATCAACAAGCTTCGGATTTATCCATGTCCCTTTATCAATAAGTTCGTTAAGCAAAGGCGTGGTATTTGAAATAACCTTAGGCATTATTCAAATCATTTTTTAATTCATTTTCCATCACCTTATTGAAATAAGAAACATTGTATTTGTTAAGCATTTCCAAAAAATCAATTCTACTGACACCTAACACCTTTGAGGCCAAGCCCGACGATATCTTACCCATTTCGTACAGCTTGATTAATGAAATCGTCTTTATTTCTTTTGCAAATTCATCACTATTCATCTTCAGCGAAAATGCTAATTCTTCCGGATAATTTATTGATATCTGATGTTCCATAATTAATTGATTTATCACAAATATAACATATTTACGTTAGTATTCCACAGATTTTTAATTAGAGACAGCTAATTAATAAATATCGATAATTCAGAGAACTACTTTTTATACATTTGTGGCTTAATTAAAAAGCGGGAAGTTTTGAGGACATTAATGCTGATTGGATTACTTGTATTATTCGTTTCGGGCCTTGCCCAGAAAGGAAATCAGGACCGTATTCTCAGCCGCGACAGCACCTGGCGTTCCAATGGGGTTTTCACGCTGAACATCGGGCAAACCAGTTTTACCAACTGGGCGGCAGGCGGCGAAAACCAGGTAAACCTGAATACCGTTTTACACTACCGTTTGCGTTATGCCAAAACCAATACCTCCTGGGAAAATATTATCGAGTCCCAATACGGCATTCAGATTTACAAAGATTTCAGAACCAAGAAAACGAACGACCAATTAAACTTCACCTCTAAATTCGGTTACGAGGCCAGCAAGAAATGGAAGTATTCCTACTACCTGAACCTGAAAACACAGTTTTCGAAAGGCTACAAATATCCCAATGACAGTGTGCCCATTTCGGGCTTTATGGCACCGGGCTATTTTATGGCTGGCCTGGGGATGGACTTCTACCCCATCAAGGAACTTTCGATTTTGATTTCGCCCATTACCTACAAAGTTACCATTGTAAGCGATGATGTTTTGGCTGCGGAAGGAAGCTTCGGAATGACCAAAGCAAAAACCGACAGCGCGGGAAACCTGATCGCGCCCCCGACATTTTTTCTGAGCGAGCCCGGAGGTTTTGTAAAAATATTTTATCAAAAGGAGTTTAAATCGGGCTTTAATATCAGTTCACGCATCGAGTTATTCTCCGCTTTTGCCAACGACCCGCAAAATATAGATGTCAACTGGAACACCTTTATTTCCTACCGGATAACACGCCGGTTTATCATCACATTTACCCTGGATGTTTTATATGATAATGATGCCATAATTAAGGAAGACACCAATGGTGACGGCATTAAAGAAGAAGTCGGGCCACGTACCCAGGTAAAAGAGGTCGCCGGCCTGGGCATGGCCATTTCGCTTTAAAAAGAAAAACCCGTCCTGAAAACAGAACGGGCCTTCTTATTATAAACCACACAAAACACATTATATTAAATCCATATTAACACAAATACGGAAACAAACACAATCTTTTCAAGTAGCCGAATAAACGACTAACAAAAATCTTAGGATACTAAATATTAGTGAATTAATCATGAACCCCGGCTGCATTGCCTATAATATAAAGCACAGCCCTCAAAAGCGGCTGCAAAAGTATAAATTATTTTAATCAATACAAGAATATTTTCAAATATCTTAAAATTATTTTCACAATGAATGATTAAGCCCTGAATTACTGTTATTTACAGACATTAAATTTCTTTCCGCTTTCGATATGCGGGTTTATTGGAAAAGCAAATAGCACAAATGCATTTTTACTACATTTGCCCCTCAAACCAAATCAGACAAAATTATGGCAAGACTACTGCTAATCAGCAATTCGACCATGGCCGGAGAAGCATATCTCGGATGGCCGCAAGAATACATAAAAGACTTTCTGAAGGACAGCGTAAAACGCGTTCTTTTCATCCCCTATGCCGGTGTTAATCTTTCGGACAAAGGGCTGCAAGCCTCCTGGGACGCATACGAACAACGGGTGGCCGATGTATATAAAACCTTGGGTTATGAGGTATATTCCATTCATAAGGAAGCCGATCCCGTGAAAGCCGTGCAAGAGGCCGAAAGCATTGCCGTGGGTGGCGGAAACACCTTTTATCTTTTTAAGATGATGCACGAGACGGGAATTATGCCCGCCATTCGTCAGCGCGTGGCCGAAGGAATGCCGTATATGGGCTGGAGCGCGGGTTCAAACTCGGCCTGTCCCAGTTTGCGTACCACCAACGATATGCCCATAGTGGAACCGGCAAGTTTCGACGGATTGAATCTGATTCCTTTTCAAATAAATCCGCATTATCTGGATGCCCATCCGCAAGGACACGGCGGGGAAACACGCGAGCAACGTATCGAAGAATTTTTGGCGGTAAACCAAGATATGTATGTGGTTGGCCTGCGTGAGGCTTGCCTGCTGCAAATGGAAGGAGACAAAATGGAACTGAAAGGAAAACACAGTATGCGCATTTTTAAATACGGCAAAGAAGCTTACGAGGTGGAACCGGGTGCGGATTTAAGCTTCCTTTTTTAATAAATTAATCAATAATTAGCAATGAAAATCAAAACATTAATAATCGGCGGCGCTATCGGATTGACACTCCTGGCTTGCGACGACATCAACAAAAACATTAAAAATCCGGTAAACATGGATGAACTGAATGGGGCAACCGTATCTGCCGAAAAGGAATTACCGATTGATCCCAATAATATGGACACATTGGTAAAACCGGGGAACAACTTCTTTGAATATGCCAACGGCGGATGGTTAAAAGCCAACCCCATACCCGAAGAATACAGTCGGTATGGCGCTTTCGAAATTTTGGGTAAGAAAAACCAAAAAGAAATTAAAGCCATAATTGATGAATTGTCGGCGATGAGCGAGGTTAAAAAAGGCAGCCCCGAGCAGCAGATTCGCGACTTTTACAACTCAGGGATGGATACCGTGCGTATTGAGGAACTGGGATACAAACCCATTCAAGAACGCCTGAAAGAAATCAACGCGATGCAAAGCACGGATGATTTAATCGCCATGCAAGCCAAGCTGAATTTTGAAGGCAGCATGCCCGTTTTCGCGCTTTTCGGTTCGCCCGATGATAAGGACAGCAAAATGGTGATCGCACATCTGATGCAATACGGGCTGGGCCTCCCCGACCGTG
>CAYUAN010000043.1:0-15575 GCA_964442545.1 uncultured Prolixibacteraceae bacterium
GGCTAATTTGGATATGAGCTCCTATGGTCAGGATTCAACATTTGCTTTTATTGCTTGGACAAATCTGTTAAATGATCCGGTTCATAATAACGATACAGCTCATTCCGATGTTACCAGTTCTTATGCTCCGCCGGCACCTACTGCCGCTAATGTAACGGCAAGTTATGCAACAATGGCTACCTTAAGCGCGACATCAAATGATTCGCTTTACTGGTATGCTCCCGATAGTGTAACGGAGATTGGACAAGGTGCTTCTGTAACTGTAGGTCCGATGAAAGACACTACTACCTATTTTGTTGCTGCAAGAGCGGGCGCAGCTGTAATCAAGTTAACAGAGACTGTTCAATATAAAACAGGTAGCGGTTATACAAATCCATATCCGAGTTATTTGCCAACATCAGATTTTGACGGTGTTGAAATTTCGAATTTGGGATCGGGAGTAGCGGATTTGTCCGGTTATACCATTGATGTGTATGTTTCCAGTTCGATTCATTATACTTATACTTTCCCGGCAGGAACACAACTTAAACAGGATAGTGTTTTATTAGTTATTTACGGTTATAACCTGACTGTAGGGCCTGCAGGAAATAATGTATTTATCATTTCTTCTTCAACCGGTATTTCTTCATCATCCTTAGTTGCCTACTGGCTTAAGGATGCCAGTGGAAATGTGGTTGATGCCTTTGCTTCTAACGGAGCAACTTTCCCATCCACAAGTGGTGTTACTGCTGCCGACTTCAGCGGTACTTTATCCGGTGGTAGCGGAAAGGCCGGTGCCGTACGAATTATTTCTGATAATAACCTGGCTTCAGACTGGGCATTAGCAGGCAGTACAACTACTTCATTCGGTTCGCCAAATCCACAGCTGCCTGCAGTTGGTGGTGTTGGTTGTGCCAGTGATTTGGTTCCCGTTACCGTTTTTGTAAACAACTTCCCACAGGTGGATGCCGGTGTTAAAACAATTGTTCATCCAAGTGGCTCTGTAGTATCAGGTAATCCTGAAATTATCAAGGTTGAATTAACCAACTATGGTGTGGGTACGATGACCTCTGCCACTATTAAATGGTGGATTAACGGACAGATGAAAGACACAGTTGCTTGGACCGGTTCGTTAACTAATGGTGCCGTTGATACGGTAACCTTGGATACGATCGCATTCTTAGGTGGTTTCTATAATATTACCGCTTGGACCAGCTATCCGAATAATGCAGCCGATACCAATACTTGGAACGATTCCGCATCAGTTAATTTTAATGCTTGTATGCAAGGTACCTATACTATTGGTGATACCGCTACGGGTACGTTTGATTTCCCGAACTTTAATGCTGCTTATACCGCGCTTAATACTGCGGGTGTTTGTGGTAATGTGGTATTTAATGTGGATACCGGTACCTATAATGAACAATTAGAGATACAAGCTATTCCGGGTACCGGACCAAATGCAACGGTAACCTTCCAAAGTGCTAATGGTGATAGCACCGGGGTTATTTTGCAATATAATGCAGTAAGTAGTGGAGCCAATTATACGGTACGAATTAATGGCGGGGATTATATTACCTTTAGAAATATGACCATTAAAGCTGTGGGAGCCTCTTACAAAGGGGTTGTACAGATTGATGGATCATCACAACATAATACCTTTATGAATAATATTATCGAGTCGGGACTTTCAACATCCTCATCTGCTCGTGGTTTTTATTCATCAGGAGGAGCAATTCATCATACCCGGATTATCAATAATAAGGTAATAGGGGGTTATTATGGTATTTACCTTCGTGGTTCTAGTAGTTCAGCCCGAGCCAAAGGTATTGTTATTAAGAATAATAGAGTTATTGACTTCTACTATTATGGAATTTATCTTTATGGTACGGATTCTGCTCGTATTCTTCACAATACCATTATTGATGGTGCCGCTTCGAATTATGGTTATGGTATTTATTTATATTATGGACGTCAAGGACCCCATGTAATAGGCAATATTCTTAACCTGGATCCGAACAATTATAAATACGGTATGCAGATCTATTATAGTGAGGGAACTGTTTCACAACGTGCACTCATAGCAAATAATATGGTTTCCATTACCTCAGGTACAGGCTCATGCTATGGTATAAATCTTTATCGTCCTAAATTAATGGATATTTATTACAACTCGATTAATATTACCGGAGGAGGAACTAGTTCCAGAGCGATATATATATATGCTCCAAA
Source organism: uncultured Prolixibacteraceae bacterium (assembly GCA_964442545.1). Classification (GTDB taxonomy): domain Bacteria; phylum Bacteroidota; class Bacteroidia; order Bacteroidales; family UBA1556; genus UBA6267. The sequence continues at coordinate 2,212 of CAYUAN010000043.1, forward strand.
TTCCACGGATGATATTAATATTGTAAATAATGCACTCTATGATACTACCGGTTATGCATTATATGCAAATAATTATACGGGAGTATCTATCATTGATTATAACGATTATTATACCGAAGGCTCCAACTTCGCATACTGGAATGGCGCAAAAGCTAATCTGGCAGCCTTACAAACGGCTTCGGGTAAAGATGCTAACTCATGGGAGTTGAAACCCCAATATGCTTCTGCAAATGATTTACATATGTTGTCCACTCAGTTATCGGCCAAAGGAACTCCGGTTTCAAGGATTACGGTTGATATAGATGGTGAGCAAAGAAGTAGTTTGATGACAACCATTGGTGCTGATGAGGTACCGTTGCTGCCGATTGATATTGGAATCAGTCAAATTTTGAACTTCCCGACCACAACCAATGAAGGACAGACTTATCCTGTGTCAGTTATTGTTACTAATTTTGGTACCGATACGGTAGGTAATTTCAATATTAACTATACCGTAAATAACGGCACTCCGGTAACTTATACTTATACTTCAATGTTGCCTCCATTCCAAAAGGATACGGTTGCATTGAATAATATGGTTTCTCCGGCAGGTAACTCTACAATTTGTGCGACCACTGTATTGGCTACAGATTCAAATACATTCAATGATGGTGTTTGTCACAATTTCTTCGGTGTTCCGAATAAGGATGCGGAACTAATCAAGGTTGTGGATATTGAACCATATTGTGGTATCACCCATGATACAGTTAAGGTGTTGATTACTAATGTTGGTATTGACACAATGAATCTTCCTTCACAGTCAAATCCGACGGTAGTTTCATTTAAGGCTACAAATCAGACTCAGGTAGATGAGAACTTCACTCAGGTGATGGCGCCAGGTGACACCGTATTATATACCTTCAATACGCTTGTTTATCTCGGTACCAATAATGTAGTTGATTCTACATATAATATCCAAGCATGGATTAAGTGGCCCGGTGATAATGTAACGTATAATGATACAGCTGACAACAGTGTTGAGGTATTGCATGTTCCGAATCCGCCGACGGTAATTACTCCGGTGAATATTCCTTATGGAACCAAAGCTACTTTATTGGCTACCTCGCCTGATCCGGTTGTCTGGTATAAGTCAGACACCACATCTGTTGTTACCGATACAGGAAATGTTTATGTAACTAATTACCTGATTGCTGACGATTCTATGTACGCTGCAGCTATGGGTGGCGGACCGGGTGCTGATGTTCAGATTGGTACGGGTTCATCAACCAATACCCACCTGCCATTAGAAATGTATTACGGTTATACCTATTCACAATCTATTTTCTATCCTGCCGACCTGGGTAATTCGGCTGGTAAGATTACGAAAGTATCGTATTACTTTGCCGGTGTTTCTTCGGTTAATGATGCAATTAAGATTTATATGGGTACGACAAACCAAAATACATTTACCAGTGGAACCTATAACTGGATTCCTTATTCAGACTTAACATTGGTGTACACCGGAAATCTGGTAACCAATGGTACGCATGCCTGGATTGAATTTGAACTGGATCAACCGTTTGTTTATGACGGCAGCAGTAATCTGGTTATTGCCTTTGATGAGAATACTCCGGGTTATCATTCATCTTCGGACGAATTTTATGCTACTAATGTGGGAAGCCCGAGAAGTATATATTTCTACAATGACCAAACTAACCCGAATCCGGCAAGTCCTCCGGTAAGTGGTTTCGCCTTGGGTGTAAATACTTATATACCTAATGTTAAATTGGAAATGGAGCCGAGCGGATGTCCGAGTAATAGGTCGAAAATCAATATCTATGTTGGCTCACAGCCTGCTAATGATGTTGGTGTAGTGGCTGTACTGGATCCGGATAGCGGTATCTACAAAACTTCCACAGAGCAGGTTAAGATTCGCGTTCGTAACTTCGGTTCTAATGCACAAAGCAATATTCCTGTTCGCTATAAGGTAAATAACGGCACAGTGGTAATGGATACTATTGCCGCTACTATTGCCGCAAACGATTCATTAGACTTTACCTTTACACAAACTGCGGATATGAGTACCGTTGGTACTAACTATCACTTTGTTGCATGGTCCGATTTAACCGGAGATGCTACTGCATTGAATGATACTTCGGATAAATATGCACTGCATGAGTATCCTGATTATTGTATCAGTACGGCAAATTATACCTCATACTCCGAAATCGTGAATGTGCAGGTAGGTATGTTTAATAATGCTTCAGTTGCTTCCGGTGCTAAGTACACTAATTTCATGCAAACAGTGAATCCTGCGTACTTGCAAATTGGAGTGCCCACGAATGTGGATATTACAACCGGATATGCACCGGGATACTCATATAACAATAGTGGTTATCTGAAGATTTTTATCGACTTTAACCGCGATGGAGACTTTGGTGATCCGGGTGAAATGGTAATGGGAGGTACTTCTCATGCCAATGGTAATGTTGTTGGAACAATTACCGTTCCGACAAGTGCTACCTCCGGCATCACGGCTATGCGTATTGTACACCGTATCTATGGTTCTTCCAGTAGTACTAGCCCTTGTGGCACGTATTCTTATGGTGAAACAGAGGATTATCTTGTAAAAATTGCTCCGAGAATCCCGCATGATGCAGGTGTTGAGCGCTTTATTGAGCCTTCAACCTTGGTAGGAAGTTCAAGTGTTCCGGTAACGGTTCAAATTCGCAACTATGGTACAGATACGATTACTTCTGTAGATATTGCTTATGAACTGAATGGTGGTACGCCGGTTACTACTACCTACAATTCTGCTCCGATTAATCCGATGGACTCTGTAATAGTGAACTTGGGTAATATTAGTCTGCAGTCAGGAAAGAATACTATTTGTGCATACACAATCCTGGCCGGTGACAGTAATACGATTAATGACCAAAGTTGTAAGGATGTGTATCGTGAGGCAGTTGTAAATATTTCTTACTTCGATGATTTCGAAGGTCAGGATTTATGGATGCCGGATACTATTGCAAATCAGTGGGAACGTGGTGTTCCGAATATGACCAGTATTAATTCGGCTCATAGCCCGGTTAATGTATGGGGTATCGACCTGAATGGTAATTATACCAATAATTCAGATGACTATCTCTATACTCCGCGTATGATTACTACAGGATTGGATAGTGCAATGTTGAAATTCTGGCATTACTATGTAACTCAATCCGGTAGTGACGGTGGTATGGTACAAGTTTCGGTTAATAACGGAAACTGGGTAAATCTCGGTTATATGGGTGACCCGGCCGGTACGAACTGGTACAACACTAATATCGGTGGTAACCACTCATGGTCAGGAAACAGCAACGGTTGGGTATTGTCAACGTATAAGATTATGTTCAATGCGTTCCCGTTCAGTGGTGCCGATACCATTCAATTCCGTTTCAACTTCTTCAGTAATTCAAGCAATAACAGCTATGACGGCTGGGCAATTGATGACTTTACATTGGAGTTGCCCAAGATTGCTGCTGACGCAGGTGTCGTAAGTATTATTTCTCCTGCAAACAGCACGCAAGTTGGTGCATCCATTAATGTAAATGTTGAAGTGAAAAACTTCGGTTATAATGCCTTGACCAGTATTCCTGTTAATTACAAAGTTGGAACAACGGTTCAAACGGCAACGATCAGTATTCCGGGAGCAGGTCTCCAGCCGGATTCCACTGTTTCTTATACATTCAGTGTGCCTTATAATTCTCCGGCCAGCGACTATGACTTCGTAGCTTATACGACACTTTCCGGTGACTTGTATCCGCAGAACGACTCCTTGCATAAGTGGATTACGGTTACTGCTCCTCCGGTTGATATCGAAGTTATTGATATCGCTGCATCACCGGCATGGCATGATACAACCAAAATGACATTTAGTACCAGCGTAACGCTTACTATGGTTAGTCATGGTACCAATGCCATCACCAGTATCCCGGTTGAGTATAAGTTGAATGCGAATTCAATTGCACAGGAAACCTGGAGTGGCAACGCCAACCAGGGTGATACCATTACCTACACATTTACGCAGACCTATAAAGGCCAATTGGGTGTTTACTCACTCTGTGGTTATGCACATGCTGTTAATGATGCCAATGCGGCCAACGACAGCCATTGCAGAAACTATATAGGTATTAATGATGTGGGTATGGACGAGACTACAGGACTTACATTCAGTGTAGATCAAAACCAGCCGAACCCGGCTCACGGTATCGTACGTATCAACTACGTATTGCCGAAAGCAGGTAAGCTGCATTACGAACTGCGCAATGTATTAGGTCAGGTAGTTAGCTCCGAAGAGTTGGATATGCCTGCAGGTGCCAATGTGCTTGAGCTTGATGCTAACAAATTATCAGGTGGCGTTTACTATTACACATTTGAATTCGATGGTGTACGCATCACGAAGAAAATGGTTGTAAACAACTAATCTGATTAACAGATAAAATGATGGCCGCCGCGAATTTTCGCGGCGGCCATTTTATTTTAAATCCTGCTGAATTTCGACACGCGGGGAAGGAATAGATATAAGGATTCCGTTTTCGTGCAGGATGCACGATTAGTTTAAATGTTGGAGAATATCCGGAAACAGGAGATTAGTCCGCCATCTCTTCCAATTGACGATAGGCAAGGTAAGCCATCAGCCCCATGCCTTTATACAAAGCGTCCTCGTCAATATCGAAGGTTGAGGTATGCAGGCTTTGCACTTCTTTTCCTCTGATTTTTGTGCCGATACGGTAAAATGTGGAAGGAACAACTTGTGAGTAATAGGCAAAGTCTTCCGCTGTCATGCGAATGTCCAGTTCCTGCACATGGCGGCGCCCTATATATTCGCGGGCAAACAAACTCAGGTTCTCAGTCAGGTTTTTATCATTAACCACAAACGGATAGCCCGGAGCAATGCGTACCTCACAATCGCCGCCCATACTTTGGGCGAGTTCTTTGGCGAGCTTTGTGATACGTTTATGAGCTTCGGCACGCCATTCTTCATTGAAAGTGCGAATGGTTCCTGCGATATGCACTTCATCGGGAATCACATTGGTTTGCCCCTCGGCGATAAATCGCCCGAAACTTACCACAGTCGGAATATCCGGCTTTGCCATACGACTGACAATTTGTTGCATGGCCACCACGATATGCGATGCAATAAGCACCGGGTCCACGTTCTGCTGCGGCAAAGCGGCATGACCGCCTTTCCCTTTTACCGTCAGGTAAAGCTCATCGGTGGAGGCCATATACTGGCCCGTTTTGAATCCCGCTGTGCCCGAGCGCATGGTTGGCTGTACATGCTGTCCGATTACATGACGAACATGCTCCAGTACTCCCGCTTCAATCATGGCTTTGGCACCACCCGGAAAAACTTCTTCCGAGGGTTGGAAAATCAGGCGAACACTGCCGTCCAAATCCTGACGCATTTCATTCAATATCTTTGCCGCACCCAGGAGCATGGCCATATGAGCATCATGCCCGCAGGCATGCATCACGCCGGGAACTTTTGATTTATATACCACATCGTTTTCTTCGGTTATGGGCAAGGCGTCCATATCGGCACGCAGCGCGATGATTTTATCTTTTTTCTTGCCCTCGATAAAACCGACAATTCCTGTTTTGGCTACACCGGTTTCGTGCGGGATGCCGTATTCCTTAAGTTTACGACTGATAAATTCAGCCGTCTTATGCTCCTGAAAAGCAAGTTCGGGATTTGCATGGATATGCCGGCGAATGGCAATTACTTCGCTGTGGTAAATTCTGCAATATTGTTCGATGCGTTGACGTAAAACTCCCATAATAACTGCTTTTCTTTTTTTTTTATTTCCCGATGAGCATTTTGATTCCGATAAATATGATAAATATGGCAAATCCCTTACGGACGGTATTTTGCGGAATGTCCAGAATAAATTTCGAGCCCAGATAACTGCCGACCACAAAAAATGTGGCTAAAATCAGCGCATAGCGCCAGTTAATATTTCCTTCCTGGTAATAATTATAGGCGGCCATAATTCCAATGGGCGGAACCATCATCGCCAGGGAGGTACCCTGGGCCTCAAACTGTGTCATACCCAGCAAAAAAACCAAAGCGGGAATAACAATCACTCCGCCCCCGACACCGGCCATGCCGCTTAACAATCCGGCTGCCAGTCCGATAATGATTAAGATAATGATACTGTACAAGCTCATAACGATTGATTAAAAGTCCAGACTTAATGAAAGGTAAAATACCGCTTTATCCCGCACATAACCGTTTTCGATTCCCCAGGCCCAGTCCGTGCGTACATAATAACCGAAAATCTTAGTGCGGAAACCGAATCCGAATCCGGCAACTACCGGGTCGTTCTGATTGATTATAGTTACTTTAATCGGGTAATTGTAGATTTCCTGGCGGAACAGGGCATTATTGTCGGAAAACGGGTTAGGCCCCGACCAGGCAGTCCCCACATCAAAGAAGCCCACAGCCATGAAATTGCGTAAAAACTGTGAGCCGACGGGTTTATTGCTGATTACCTGGAAAACGGGCAGGCGGAGTTCGGAATTAATCACCACAAAGTTATTTCCGTTTCGTATATTCTGATTAAAACCGCGCATATTGGTAGCCAGGGTTTGATACCTGAAATTTTGATTGGGATCCACTTGAATAAACTGATTGAACTTCGGGAACATCCAATTGTCCACTCCTCCCATATAATAGGCCAGGCGCTGTGTGCCAAAGGAAGAACTGGCTGCCACACGATTGGCCCAGATAAAGGTTTTGAAGAGTTTAATATATTTCCTGAAATCAAGGCCCACAACAATCATATTATCGGACCATTCATTAATCGGCTGATAATATTCGGCAAAAATCTTATAACGGGTTCCGTAAAACAGGTTAATCCCTGGTGTGCGGGTATTATCATAAACATAAGACATTCGCAGGCCGGCATTATAGGATATATCATTTGGCTTTTGCAGTGTTTTTTTGGCAATGTTAGCATATTGCGATTGGGACAAGTATGCCGCGTTATCATAGCGGAAGAACACACTACCGCGCAAACTTTTTACCTGATCAAAAGGCCAGCTTAAGTTTAACATGGCTTCATGTATTTGATGCTTCACCCCGTAATCGTATTGATATTCCGTCAATACTTTATGGTGGAATACATATTCCTTGTCCAAACGCTTTTTCAGGTTTTTGAAACTGGCTAAATACTCATTATTCTTCAGGTTTGCCGACAGGCGCACACCGCCGGTCAAGTGATAATCCTCAAACAAATCGGCCACGCCCAATTTGATAAAAGCGTTAAATCCGGGATTAATATAAATCGGTGAACGAGGATTGGTAAAGGGTTGATATGAGTAATCCAGGTAGCTGAAATCCATCTGCGTTACAATCTGCGAAACGGAATATTCCACATAATACATCTTGGGCTTGAAGATGTCGATATTGGGCTTGGGCTCTGTCTTTTTCATTTGTGTGGCGGCCTGGGCATTCGCGTTATTGTTTTGTTGTGCGGCGGCCGCGCTTTCTTCCGTTTCCCCTTCGAAACGGTAGTTGTTTATGTCAATGCCCGTATTGTTTTGCTGCGTTTGTTTGTTGTTGTTTTTATTCAGGTAAATCACCTGGAAATGTTTTTTCTTGATGGGCTTTTTCTTTTCCGCAATGGAATCGCGAAGCGTACTGTCATTTGCCATCTTTCGCTGCAAGTGCTTCATCTTTTCGATACGCTGCTGCCGGAGCTTTTCGGCATATTTTAGCTCACTCATATAGCTGGTATTCGACAGCTCATAGTGCTCGTAATCTTCATATTCGGGCAAGTCGTGCACAAACATCCGGTAATGACCGTGTTTGTAAACCAGTTCGGTAAATTTCCCGGCGATGGTATTATAATCCTGTTCCAAAATATTGTAAGCATAATTGCTCGCCGCATGGTATTTGGTGTAATAGCGGTAGTGTGTTACCGTGTCCACAAAACTGATGGTACTGTCGAAACGGCCCACAAAACGGTTGTAAATTCCGTTTTCGTCACTCAGCCAGCTGAAATGATTGTAACTGATGGGCATCGGGTAAATCTCATTATACAATGGGGTATTGGTTACCCTCCGCAGCTTCATATTGTTGGGCTTTATTTCGTAATAAAACAGATCGTTATTCGGCATCCCGCGCAGGGTGTCGATAATCACGTTTTTGTTTGTGGCTTTATCGAAACGGATAATGTCGTCCGGGCGGTTGGAGCTGAAAATAATGGCGGTGCCGTTGTTTACAAAACGCGGATATTCATCATCATACACATCATTGGTAATCCGCTTAAAGGTATTCGAGCCGATATTGTACAGGTAAATGTCACTGCGCCCATGCCGCACAGCCGACATTACCAGCATATTTCCCCGCTTGTTATAGGAGAAGTCCAACACCTTGTCAAACTGCAACAAATAGCGTTTCAGTCGTTTCCGCCCTTTTTCATTATAGACGATTAACTCGTTATTTCCTGCTTTTTCATGAATAAGCGTCAGGGAATTATCCATAGGCGACCAGGCGATTAGCGGATAGGTATAGTCGGTTTTTTCATCCAGCTTATAGCCGAATTTCATGATGGTTTTGCGGCGGCCTTTTTGTAAATCCAATATGCGCACCTTTACTTTTCCTATTTCATTGCGCACATAAGCCACATAGCGCCCGTCCTGACTAATGGTAGGGCGGCTGTAAACTCTTTTGCTTTTGTTGCGGCGTTTTTTCAAAATGGATAATTCAGGAACGGTGGCCCCGGCTCCCGTATCAAACTCATAACGCTTTTGATACCAGTCGTACCAGTCCTTCAAAAGCATTTTGTACGACATGCCCAGCACATACAGAAATCCGGTCTCGATATTGCGGTTTACCTTGGCCATATACAAAACTTCGCCGATGGCCTTGCGTCCGTAGCGCTCGTCGATATAATGCCAAATGGATTGGCCCACATAGGCCTGTTGTTCGCGGTTCAGACGGTTAAATTTTTTATAGCGTCCGGATAAAATTCCGTCGCGCACAATATTGTCCACATCCACATTCCAACCCTCGGCCATATAATGTACCAGCCCGTCGATATACCAGCTCGGGAATGAAAGCAAAATAGAACTCTTAATCGCGTTTCCCGCGCTGCCCCCATACATCAGCTCGTTAATCATTACCTGGGCGATGCCCTTGCGAATCTCCGTCTCCAAATCACGGTGGTTTCCGTTAAAGGCGATAAACACTTTATTATCCACAATATGAATCACCCCGCCCGTATTGTATTGCTCGTCGGTGATTAGTCCGATATTGGTTTCTTTTAAATCGGAAAGGTCGTTGAAAAATATAAAGCGGATTTTCTTCTTCATACTATAATCCAGCTTTTTCGATATGGCCTCCAACTGCTCGTGAATATAGGTGGTGGAATATTTGGCAATGGCCAAACCGCCCTGATAGAAATATACATCGTATTTTTTGTAGCGGAAATAGCTCCAGCTACGTTCGTCATCGTATTGAACGCGATTTTTGCCGAAAGGCGTTTGTAATCCTGTATAGAACTGGCTGTGAAGAGGTAAAGAAATACTCAGCATCCCAATCAGCATGATTAGGATAGTCCGAAAATTACGTGTGCAGAGTATCGGTTTTGCCATATGCTTTTATTGACGAAAAAGCCTTCGTTTTATTGTGCTTAATATGCAGTTTAATCAACAAAGATACATCATTTTTTTACGTGTTTTTCTCTATGGAAATTCGTGTTTTTTGCGGTTGTTTTCCAGATTTATGAAAATCAAATGCCGGATAAATTTTCACAAAAAAAACCGAAGTCGTTTCCGGCTCCGGTTTTTAGTTTTTTATCATTCAATCTATTTGCCGATAACTTCGGCTAATTCTTCAGGAGTAATCGGAATACGGCGTTTGCCGAGATTGCGGCTTCCTCCGTCGGCGGTAATCAAAATATCATCCTCCAAACGGATACCGCCAAAATCGCGATACTGATTTAGCTTGTCGAAATTGATAAAGTCATTATTGATTTTCTCGTTTTGCCATTTATCAATCAGGGCGGGGATAAAATAAATGCCCGGCTCATTGGTAAATACATAACCCGGTTTCAGTTCACGGGCTAATCGCAAATAAGCGGTGCCGAATTGCGTACTCCGTTCCTGACCTTCGGCATAACCCACATAGGTTTCTCCGTAATCTTCCATATCATGCACATCGAGGCCCATCATATGACCCAAACCGTGCGGCATAAACAGCGCATGTGCTCCGGCGCGAACAGCTTCTTCCACATCACCTTTCATCAGGCCGAGTTCTTTCAAGCCTTGTGCGATGGTGCGGGCCGCCAGAAAATGCATCTCACGGTACTCTACTCCGGCCTTTACATTGGCGTGAACCGCGTTGTTGGCTGCCAAAACGATTTCGTAAATCTCCCGTTGTTTGGGGCTAAAGCTGCCACCCACGGGGAAGGTGCGGGTATGGTCGGTGGCATAGTGCATCGGCGATTCAAATCCGGCATCTACCAATAATAAGTCGCCTGTTTTCAACAGGTTACTGTGGTCGTGGTTGTGAAGTGTCTCACCGCGTTTCGATAAAATCACGGGGAAGGAAACCCGGCCTCCGTGTTGCATCGCGATGCCCTCGATAGTTCCCGCGATTTGACGCTCATACACCCCTTCAACCGCCATGCGCATGGCCGTGGTGTGCATTTCATAGGCCACATCCATAATCTCCTCAATATGGGCAATCTCGTATTCATCTTTTACATTACGAATCGGAACGATAGCTTTAATCAGCTCGACCGATGCCGCTTCCTTCAGATTGGCGGCTTTTATTCCGGTAAGTTCTTCCAGAATTAATTTGTTATGCGCGCGATAAGGCGGCAGGAAATGTACTTTGCGGCCTTTGGCTACGGCCTCTTTAACGTAGTCGTACAGCTTGGCGAAAGCTGCTGTTTTTTGCACTCCCACTTCGGCGGCCAAATCGGCCAGGGCCGGTTGCGGACCCATCCAGATGATATCGTCGATATCGATATCGTTTCCGAAAATCATATCCTCTCCGCTATCCAAATCCAGTACGGCGGCATAGTCGGGATGGTCGAGTCCGAAGAAATAAAGAAAGGTGCTGTCCTGGCGGAACTCATAAATATTTCCGGGGTAATTCATCGGGCTGTCCGAATTGCCGAGAATCAATACAATTCCGTCGTTCATGGCCTCATGCAGGCGCTTACGACGATTGATATAAACTTCTTTTTTGAACATAATCTGTGTTTTGTGTTTGTTACTATTGTGCCTTTTTGCGGCAGCACAAAAGTACGTTATTTTTTATCGTTGCCGGGCTAATGTTCGTCATATGGGATTTAACATTAATAACCTGAGGCCGGTGATTCATTTATCCGAACCTATTCCCGGTTTAAGCAATTTCCGTACTTTCGCCACTTCAAAAAAATCATCATTGCCCATGCGCGATTTCAGCACTAAATATGCACATTGGATTATTCTCTTTATCCTGGTAGTGATCTGGGGGAGCTCGTTTATCCTGATGAAACGCTCATTGGAATATTTTACGCCCTACGAACTGGGTGCTTTGCGGATTAGTTTCGCGGGGCTGGCGCTTTTGCCCTTCGCCTTGCGGCGGCTCAAGGGAATCAGCCCCCGGCAATGGCTGGTGCTGATTGTGGTGGGGCTTATCGGAAACACCATCCCCGCCTTTCTGTTTTCTTACGCCCAAACCGGAATCCCCAGTGCCCAGGCGGGCATCCTCAACTCTACCACGCCGCTTTTTGCTCTGTTGGTCGGACTGATTGTTTATCATATCCGCGTTAGCTGGATGAATGTGCTCGGGGTGTTTCTGGGTTTGTTTGGTGCCGTGATGGTCATTGCCGGGCAAACCGACGGAAAACTGGAATTCAACTTTTATTATTCGTCTTTTGTGATTCTGGCCAGCATTCTCTATGCTTTCAACCTCAATATTATCAAGCACCATCTGGCCAAGGTGGATTCTTTTACCATCGCGGCCATCAGCTATTTTGTGCTTTTGGTGCCCATACTTTTGTATTTGTTTTTGGGCACTTCTTTTATGGAGCATATCCGGCAGCCCGCTAAAGTGCACGGACTGATTTATCCCGCTATACTCGGCGTGGTGGGATCGGCCCTGGCCATTACCCTGTTTAACAAACTTATCAAACTGAAAAGCGTAATTTTCAGCGCTTCGGTTACTTATCTGATTCCCATTGTGGCTTTGGGCTTCGGGGTGCTCGACGGGGAACATTATCCTCCGCTGATTATCCTTTGGGTTGCCATTATTATTTTTGGAGTTTTCCTGGTAAATAAGAAGGTGAAATCCTCTTGAGTTGTTAATTACTTAATCCAAAATCGCGTAAAATTTCATGTAACTTTGCCCAAAGCAAATACAAAACCTTGATTCCACAGGAAACCATACAGCAGATAAAGGATGCCGCCCGAATAGAGGATGTGGTAGGCGAGTTTGTGCACCTGAAACGCAGGGGGGTAAACCTGATTGGCTTGTGCCCTTTTCATAATGAAAAAACGCCTTCGTTTACGGTTTCGCCAGCAAAAGGAATTTTTAAGTGCTTTGGTTGTGGTGAGGCAGGTAGTTCCATCGACTTTGTGATGAAGCATGAACACTTCACTTACCCACAGGCATTAAAGCATTTGGCGGGTAAATATGGAATTGAGATTGAAGAGGAAGAGCAAACACCCGAACAAATTCAAGCCGAGAATGAGCGCGAAGGATTGTTTACCGTTACCGCTTTTGCAGCTAAGCATTTTGTACATAATCTTCAAGAAACTCCCGAAGGAAAATCCATTGGTTTAGCCTATTTCAACGAGCGCGGAATGCAAGAGCATATCGTGAATAAGTTTGAATTGGGTTACTGTCCCGAACGCTGGGATGATTTGCTAAAAGCAGCAACCGATGCAGGGCATAATCTGGATTATCTCATCAAATCAGGATTAATAATAAAAGGCGATAATGGAAAGACTTTTGACCGTTTCAGAGGTCGGGTAATCTTTCCTATTCATAATATTTCGGGACGTGTAATAGGATTTGGTGGTCGTATTTTAGATTCCACCAAAAGCAAGGCAAAATACTTAAACTCACCCGAATCGATTATCTATCATAAGAGTGATAGTTTATACGGAATTTACTTTGCCAAATCGGCCATTATCAAACATGACAATTGCTATTTAGTGGAAGGCTATACTGATGTAACTTCATTGCATCAATCGGGAATTGAGAATGTGGTGGCCTCTTCAGGAACCTCGCTCACCGAAGGGCAAATCAAGTTAATCCGTCGTTTTTCGCAGAATATCACGATTCTATATGATGGCGATGCCGCAGGTATCAAAGCCTCGTTCCGTGGTATTGATAT
>CAYUAN010000044.1:0-6546 GCA_964442545.1 uncultured Prolixibacteraceae bacterium
AAGGTCGCCGCGGGCATTACTTTAAATGGAGTAATAATATCATTACCCGGTAAACCGCCGATTACATTCCATACATGAACCAGCATACTGTCGTTTGGACGATTTACATCAGTGTAATTCCTGATTAAAATGGATTTCAAAGATTTTGCTGATGTGCCCAAACTAAGTTTAACGGCAACTGCCTCACCGGGACCGGTAGAATCTACAAAGTCAACAACACCATTATCATAGGCAAGATAGGTTCCGGATAAATAACTGAAGGTGTCGGTAATCATGGTATTGGCTGCAGCGGAGCTATCTACGGCTTTGAAATAATAATCCACCATAGCGCCTGCCTGCTGTTGCGGGATAATAAAGTTGTAAAGATTTCCACCGGAATTTACACCCGAAATGGAATCAAAACTACCACCGTCAACACGATAAAACAAGCGGGCGTCCTTTACACCTGATATATCAATAATGCTCGCTGTTACCGTATCTGCCCAAAACACCCCCTTATAAAACTCCGGCGGGGTGTGCAATACCAAAGGGGCTGCATTATCTACCGTATCACTGGTGATGACCACATCATCAATATACATTCCGTCATAATTAACGGCTCCGTCACTTACAAAGCGAAAACGAATTTTTACATTGCTATTGCCCACATAACCACCTAATGAATAATTAAACTGAGTCCAGTTATTCAGGGTGTCGTCATAACTGTCGATGTTAATCCATGTAGTACCCCCATTAGGCGAAACATCCAGATACATATAATCGAAACCACCCTCAATCGTATATTTAGCCCAAAAACTCAGATTGGCCGAAAGTGCTCCACTCAGATTCACCCCATTGACCATGGTAGCCGAGATATTAATATTATCCGCGTAATTTCCTGTTGGACTCTCGGAAAGAGAATGGCTTGTAGAATGGGAACTCAGCGTGGTTGTTCCCCAGGTACCCATTAAGGTCCAGTTTGTAGTTCCCGATTCAAAATCATCGGTAAAAACGGTGTTCTGGGCTGATAACAAACCCAATACACTTACTGCTAATACAAAAAGTAAAATTTTCTTCATAATGAACTTTTTAAGATTTTATTAATTAAGAGCTGCTAAATTACGAAAACAATTAATGATTATCAAATTATGATAATAATGATGTAGCTTCAAAAAAATGTTATATACACAACATCGTGTTATATATAGATGTGTTTGTTAAACTATAACGAATCGCTAACAAATTATTTATTACTTTATCACATTGAGAACATTTTTATAACAAAATATTTTCGTTTTTTATTGGAATTAAAGTACAACTTATTTAATATTGTGCCTGTATTGAAAAAACACAAAACAAAACACACTTAAAAAACACAAATTATGGCTAATAATTATGAGCAACTCGTTAACGAGTTCATGGAAAAGATTAAAGCAAAGAATCCGGGTGAGCTTGAATTTCACCAGGCAGTACACGAAGTGGCTGAATCGTTAATTCCTTTTATTGAAGAAAATCCGCAATACAAATCTGCAAAGATTTTGGAACGTTTGGCTGAGCCCGAGCGCGTGATTATGTTCCGTGTTCCGTGGATTGATGATAATGGTGAACTGCAAATCAACCGTGGTTTCCGTATCGAGATGAATTCCGCAATCGGACCGTATAAAGGCGGTTTACGCTTCCACCCCACTGTTTATCTGGGAATCCTGAAATTCTTAGCCTTTGAGCAGGTATTGAAAAACTCTTTGACTACCCTGCCTATGGGTGGCGGTAAAGGAGGTTCTGATTTTGATCCTAAAGGAAAATCAGATAATGAAGTAATGCGTTTCTGTCAAAGCTTCATGACAGAGCTCCAACGTCATATCGGGCCTGATACTGATGTTCCTGCCGGTGATATCGGTGTTGGCGGCCGTGAAATAGGATTCTTGTTCGGTCAGTATAAGCGTATCCGCAATGAGTTTACCGGTGTATTGACCGGAAAAGGCCTGGAATGGGGCGGTTCGTTGATTCGTCCTGAGGCAACAGGTTACGGAAACGTATATTTTGCTCAGGAAATGCTATCCACCAAAGGCGAAAGCTTTGAAGGAAAAACCGTTGTGGTTTCGGGTTCCGGTAATGTGGCTCAATATGCTACCGAAAAAGTTACCCAATTAGGCGGTAAAGTGGTTACTCTTTCTGATTCTTCAGGATACATCTACGATCCGGATGGAATTGATGCCGATAAACTGGCCTATGTAATGCATCTGAAAAATGTGAAACGTGGACGTATTAAAGAATATGCCGAGAAGTACGGATGTGAATACCACGAAGGAAAAACTCCTTGGGGTGTTCGTTGTGATGTGGCCTTGCCTTGCGCTACGCAAAACGAATTGAACGGTGATGATGCCAAGAAACTGGTAGCCAACGGCGTAATGTGCGTTTCCGAAGGAGCCAATATGCCTTGTACTCCTGAGGCTTATATGTACTTCATCGAGAAGAAGATTCTATTTGGCCCGGGTAAAGCGGCTAATGCCGGTGGTGTAGCGGTTTCCGGTTTGGAAATGTCGCAAAACTCCGCACGCTTGTCTTGGACTCGTGAAGAGGTTGACCAAAAACTGCATGGCATTATGAAGAGCATTCACAATGTATGCGTGAAGTATGGTAAGGAAGATGACGGATTTGTAAATTACGTAAACGGTGCCAATATCGGTGGATTTGTAAAAGTTGCCGATGCTATGCTGGCCCAAGGTTACGTATAGAAATATTTGATTAAACACCAAAAACCGCTCTGCATTTGTGGAGCGGTTTTTTTATTGCGCCCGTTTCCGGAGTGAATGGAATAACCAGGCATACAGCAGGCTAATCAGGCCTAAATCGAATAAGATGATGGTCCAACTGCTGTACTGAAATCCATCCAGAATAAAGTTTAATACAATAATTAATAAGGTAAGGCCACCGATAAAAAAGGCCGTATGATTTTGGCTCCAGCCCAAACGTAAAAACAGATGATGAATATGGTTTTTATCACCTATAAAAGGTGAAATCCCCTTACTGATACGCACAATGGCTACGCGGGCCGAATCAACAAAAGGAATGGCGATAAAACCAAAAGCGATTCCCGGTGCGCTGTGCAGTTGATAAGGCGAACCTCCGATAAGCGCGTTGATATCATCAAATTTGAGTAAAGTAATAGCCATCAACAGCCCGACACTTAAAGTTCCGGTATCGCCCATAAAAATTTTGGAAGGCGAAAAATTAAATATCATAAAAGCCAGAAAGGCACCGCTCAGAGACAGCAGCAATAAACTGTAATCATATTGCCCGGCCAATAAAAACCAACTGCCCAGCACCATAAATACAATAAAGGCGTAAAGAGAGGCAAGCAAGTCGATACCGTCAATAAAATTGAACGAATTAATCACCCACAACATCAGGAAAACCGTAGTAAGATAATCAAGGGCAATGCCAAAGCGCCCTTCGATAAAATGGCGAAAAAAATCAATCTGAATTTGCGCGAAAAACACCAAAACCAAAACAGCCAATAGTTGGCTAATCAGCTTTACCCGGGCACTTACCGGATGGAAGTCATCGCGCAGCCCCACAAAAAACATCAGGAGTCCTGTGGCTGTAACATAGCGGATATCCGGAAAATTCACGGCATCAACGAAGAGTAAAAACGAAATAAGTACGCTGCTGAATATAGCCAGACCGCCCAGGGCGGAAACCTCGTTGGTATGCACCTTGCGATAATGTTTGGGGACAAATAGTTTACGGTCGTTTGCCATACGGATTAAGGGTGGCAACATTAATAAGGTAAGCACAAATGAAAAACCGAAACCCAGAAAAATATTTCCCATAGAGCGAAGATATGAAAAAAGCGCGCTAATTAATTGGGTATTTCTTTTCAAGAAAGAATGTATTTTTGCAATTCACCTATAACAAATAAATTATGGCAAATAACAGATTAATGGATCCCATCGGACGCTTGATGGGCCTGCGGTACAAATCGCATCCCTGGCACGGGGTGGATATTGGGGAAAACGCTCCGGACATTATTACCTGCTTTGTGGAGATGGTTCCCACCGACACGGTAAAATATGAGGTAGATAAAGAATCGGGCTATCTGATTATCGACCGCCCGCAAAAATATTCCAATGTAATTCCAGCGCTTTACGGTTTTATTCCGCAAACCTACTCGGATAAAAAAGTTGCCGATTATTGCATGGAGAAATCTGGAAAAAAGGATATTACCGGAGACCACGACCCGATTGATATTTGTATCCTGACGGAAAAAGAAATTACCCATGGTGACATTTTGGTTCGTGCCAAGCCCATCGGCGGTTTCCGTATGATTGACGGCAACGAATCGGATGATAAAATTGTGGCCGTGCTGAATAATGACGCGGTATATTCCAGTTTCGACGATATTTCGGAATTACCGGAATTGGTGGTTAACCGGTTGAAACACTATTTCCTGACCTATAAAGATTTACCCGGAAACGAACGGGATGTGGAAATTACCCACGTATTCGGCAAAGAGGAAGCCCATGAAATTATTCGCCGTTCGCAGGAAGATTATCAGGCAAAATTCGAACGTTTGGGAAACCTGCTTTCTACGGTTTAAGCACTTGGCCAAAGCAAAAAATCAAAAAGCTCTTGAATTTATTTTCAGGAGCTTTTTTCGTTATGGCCTGTAGCCGGTTTATACATCTTCCAAAATAATATCAATAAATTCATCGGCAAGTTTTTCGTAGGTGTGATGAGCTAAAACAAATTCTTTTCCCCTCGCCCCTATTTGTTGCAGTTCCGCATTTGTTTTTTGCAGCAGCACATCAACGGCTTCTGCCAATGATTCAGGGTTTTCGGGTTCGATACTTATCCCGCATCCGGCTTCCGAAACCATATCGTTTCCTGCATCGATGGCCTGAATAACAGGTTTTGCCGCCATCATATAATCGATTAGTTTGTTGGGGCTTATTCCAAAACGGAAAAGCGATTGCCGTTGCAAACCGATATATAAAATATCCATTTCGGCCAAAAGATTAGGGATTACCGTTTTCGGAACGGAGCCCATCAAGCGCACATTTTTTAGTTTTTTCTCATCAATCATTTGGCGCAGATGCTCCTCCTCCGGGCCAATCCCGAAAATTAAGAATTGAGCATTTGTATGTTGATTTATTGCCGCCGCTTCTATCATATTATCTAATGCATTGGCCAGGCCTAAAGTTCCGGCATAGGCGATTAGCCGTTTGCCCGCCGCCTTCATGCTCTTTATTTCCTCCGCAAGTGTTTCGGGAATGGGTTCGGCTTGCGCCCATTCTTCCTTACAAATACCATTGGGAATATAGCGCCACTTTTTCAAATCCAGTCCGTGCGCCTGCATATGCTCCTGCGTATGCGGCAGCATGGAAATCACCTTGTCGCAATATTTGTAGGCATAATTCTCGCCCGCCTGCATCATACGGATAAAGGGATGTGACGCTTTCATACCACCCAGCTCCATGGGCGATAGCGGCCACAGATCGTGCACCTCATAATAATATTGCACGCCCGCAATACGTGCGATTTTCAGCGCCGCATAATTGTCAATAGTATAGGTGCTGGAGGCAATCACCACATCGGGTTTATAAGTTTGCGCCAAGCGCAAAGCATTAAACCAAAGTTTGGACGTAAAACGAATCATATTCCAGGCCCGTTTTGCTCCGTTGCCTTCATACTTTGGCGTACGCACCCATATATAGCGGATGCCGTCAATAATTTCTTCAGTAAAATCGTAGGTTATCTCCGGATTCTTCTTACGGATATGACTCTGGTCGGCCGCGATAATGCTTACCTCATGCCCTGCCCTAACCCACTGTCGCGCCATATAATACGGACGGTATTCCATTCCCATTTCAGGGGAGCCGGCGTAATGATTGATGAGGAAAATATGCATCGCGATTAATTTATTTATTATAACTGGCTAATGCCTTAATTATATTGGCCGAGGCCGTTCCGTTTCCGTATAAATCAATTTCGAAATTCAAATCATATTGTTGGTTTTCGAAGGCCTCCAGAATATGATGCTTATCCGCGCCTACCACGGTATTAAACCCATGCTGTACCAGTTCCACCCATTCGGTTTCGTCGCGCAGAGTGATGCAGGGTTTCTTAAAAAAGAAAGCTTCTTTTTGCAGTCCTCCGCTATCGGTCATAACCAGTTTGCAGCGGTCGAGCAAATACACCATTTCCAGATAGCCAACAGGTTCCATGATTTTAATATTTTGCGTATCCAGGCCTTCGCGTTTAATAATATTGGCCGTGCGCGGGTGTAAAGGCAGTATCACTGGTGTTTTTTTAGCGATTGCGCCAAAGGCGGCGAAAATAGACTTTAGCCGGTTTAGGTCATCCGTATTCTCGGCGCGGTGAATGGTTGCCAGGATAAATTCACCGGGCAAATCAAAAGCGGGCGCCTTGGCAATCTTCGCATAAAACATGGCGGCGTCCTGCATCACATCGCCGGTTCTTACCACCTCGGCGTTGCCGAACTCCATAAACCCTTCCCGCCTCAAATTTTCAACCGCCGCGTCAGTGGGGCAAAACAGCCAGTTA
>CAYUAN010000045.1:0-7140 GCA_964442545.1 uncultured Prolixibacteraceae bacterium
AAGAACAGCCCATTTGCCGCTTTCCTTATCCGTAATCAGTCCCATGGCAATACCCGAAACAGGTTTCTTAATCTTCACTCCGGCATCCATCAGTCCGAGGGTTCCGGCACATACCGTAGCCATGGATGATGATCCGTTCGACTCCAGAATATCCGAAACGATACGGATGGTGTAAGGCATTTCTTCCTTATCCGGAATCATGCGTTTCAAGGCACGCAGGGCCAGGTTTCCGTGTCCGATCTCACGACGGCTCGTGCCACGCAAAAAGCGGGCTTCTCCGGTTGAGAATGGCGGGAAATTGTAGTGCAACAATAAACGGTCGCGACCGTCGAATACAACACCGTCCACAATCTTTTCGTCCATCTTGCTACCCAGGGTAACGGTGGTCAGCGACTGGGTTTCGCCACGTGTAAAAATGGCTGAACCATGTGCCGAAGGCAAATAGTTAATCTCGCTCCAAATCGGGCGAATCTCGTCCAGCTTACGGCCGTCCAAACGAATACGTTCGTCCAGAATCACCTTGCGCACCTGTTCTTTTTCCACGTCGTGGTAGTAGCGGCTGATTAAAACGGCCTTCTCGGCTGCTTCTTCCTCGCTCAGGGTGGCGATAAATTCTTCTTTAATCGCCTTGAACATTTCGGCACGCTTATGTTTGTCGGCCGTGCCGCTCTTGGCTACTTCATATACTTTGGCGCTGCAAAACTCATGAATACGTTTTTCCAGCTCTTCATCACTGTCTTCGTGGTGGTACTCGCGCTTGGGTTGCGATTTTTCAACCATAGCGGCCAGTTCGTTAATGGCGCGGCATTGTACCTTAATGGCATCGTGTGCCAGTTGGAAAGCCTCCATCATCAGCTCTTCCGAAACCTCGTTCATCTCACCCTCCACCATCATAATATTATCTTCCGTAGCACCAATCATCAATTCCAGGTCGGCGGCTTCGGTTTCTTCAATGGTAGGATTAATCAACCATTCGTTGTTCAGGTTGGCGATGCGCACTTCCGAAATCGGTCCGTTAAACGGAATATCCGATACGGCAATGGCGGCCGAGGCGGCCAAGGCGGCAAATGCGTCGGGCTGGTCACCTTTTTCCAGCGAGATCAATTGCACAATCACTTGCGTTTCCGCGTGGAAATCCGAAGGGAACAACGGACGCAATACGCGGTCGATCAAACGCGATACTAATATTTCATACTCCGAAGGGCGGGCTTCCCGCTTAAAAAATCCTCCCGGAAAACGTCCTGCGGATGCGTAATTTTCTCTATAATCTACACTCAGTGGCATAAAATCCACATTTTCGCCTGCTTCTTGTTTGGCGACTACCGTAGCCAGCAACATTGTATCGCCGGCTTTTACTACTACAGACCCGTCTGCCTGCTTGGCCAATTTACCCGTCTCGATCATTACTTCGCGACCGTTGGGCAATTGGAATGTTTTTCTAATTCCTAATTTCGTCATCTTCTTCTAATTATATATAATACGTCTAAATATGTGTCGATTGTGGGCTCAGGGTACAATCGGGACCCGGATGTGCGGCAGCGTTTTTTTTAACTACCAGATACACAAAAAGGTAATTGACCAAGCAATCACCTTTCTGTATATTGAAGTTCTTATCAAAATTACTTTCTTAAACCAAGCTTCTTGATAATCTCACGATAACGGTTGATGTCTTTCTTTGCCAGATAATCCAGCAACTTACGACGTTTACCTACCAAAAGTACCAGGGCGCGCTCTGTAGCGAAATCCTTACGATTTTCTTTCATGTGCTCCGTCAGGTGCTTGATTCTGAATGTGAAAAGAGCAACTTGCCCTTCTACGGATCCGGTATCGTTCTCGCCTTTACCGTACTCCTTAAACAGTTCTTTCTTTTTCTCAGTTGTTAAATACATAATCTTGTTTTTTACTATTAAATTAAATTATACCATCTAATTATAGCGGTGTTATTTCGAGCCGCAAAAGTACTTATTTTATTTTAATAAACAACGATTTAATGATTTTTAATTTTTGACTATGCTCCCCGCCTTATCGGCTCTGTAGTACTCCTTCTTTTTTCTTTTGAAAAAACCGGAGGTTAGCCTCTGGTAAATCATAAAGAATCACGCATAAAACAAGCAGTATTCCTGCTGTTTATAAGCTCAAAAAGGATAAAGTGCTGCCGTTGAAAAACGAATTTATAAACACTGTCAAAAGACATTCCATTATCCCTAACTTTGCGCTATGCAATTTTACCGGCAACAAATACGCGTTCTCCTCAATCGACTGGGCCTGATTATGGCCTTTTATGTATTGAGCCGTCTTTTGTTTATCGCTTTTAATACCGACTTATTTCCCATGGATAGTGCCGCTGCCTTTGCCCGTGTTTTTACGGCGGGACTGCGTTTCGATATGGCTGCGGTTTTTATGACCAACGCCCTCTTTATCCTGGCCTCGCTGATTCCCCTGCAAAGTTTTTTTACCAAAGGATATCAAAGATTTCTGGCGCTGCTGTACCTGCCGGTAAATATAGCGGCCCTTATCGCCAATCTGAGCGATATTATCTATGTCCGTTTTACACTGAAACGCACGACTATGGATTTCACGGATATGTTTGCCGATGATGGCGGACTATTCAAACTGCTGCCTCAATTTGTGCTCGACTTTTGGTATATCGTGTTGATCGGACTGCTTTTTATTTATTTGCTGATTCGCGGATTTTTCAAACAGGTCAAAGCAAAGCAAACAATCGGCTTTACGCATTCCGCCTTTTATTGGCAGGAAATCATTACCGCCCTGATGATTGTGGGGATAACGATTATCGGTATTCGCGGGGGAATGCAATTGCGGCCCATCGGCATTATGACGGCCTCTAAATATGCCGGGCCCGACCTGGCTCCGGTAATCCTGAACACGCCATTCACCTTGATTAAATCGGGCGGAAAACAGCGATTGACCGAATATCATTTTTTCCCGGAAAACGAATTAAAAAACATCTATAATCCGGTGCATGCCGCTTCGCCAAAGGCGTTCCGCAAACTGAATGTAGTGGTAATCATTATGGAAAGTCTGAGCAAGGAGCATATCGGATTCCTGAACCGCGATATTCCCGCTTACAAAGGTTTTACCCCATTTCTGGACAGTCTGTTTGCCCACGGGCTAATTTGCACCCAGGCTTACGCCAACGGCAAACGCAGTATTGACGGCATTCCTGCTGTTATTGCCGGATTACCGCATTTGATGTCGAATGCGTATAATTCTTCGATTTACGCCTCCAATAAACTGAGTAGCCTGGCCTCACTGCTGAAAGTAAAAGGCTATCAAACGGCCTTTTTCCATGGCGGGAATAACGGCACCATGGGCTTCGACCAGTTTACCCGCGCCGTCGGTTATGAGGCGTATTACGGGCGTGATGAATACGGTAATGACGCGGATTTTGACGGAAAATGGGGTATTTATGACGAACCCTATTTTCAATATTTCGGAAAGCAGCTAAACAATTTTCACGAGCCTTTTATGGCTACGATATTTTCGCTTTCGGCCCATCATCCTTATACCATTCCCGAAAAATACGAAGGTCGTTTCCCCGAAGGAAAATTACCCATTCAAAAGTGCATCGCCTATTCTGATTTTGCTTTACGGCGCTTTTTCGAATATGCGCGAAAACAGGATTGGTACGAGCGGACGCTTTTCGTAATCACGGCTGACCACTGTTCGGAAATCGCGATGGAAAAATATAATACCGATTGGGGCAAATATGCCATTCCCGTATTTTACTATATGCCGTCCGACAGTTTGCAGGGTAGCTATTTCAAAACCACACAACAGATTGATATACTGCCTTCTGTTTTGGATTACCTGGATTACGACCGCGATTATTTTGCCTTCGGCGAAAGTATTTTCGATTCCGCGGCACCGGGCTTTTCGGTTAGTTATTTGAACTTCAATTATCAGATTATTCACGGAAATCAATTGATTCAAACCGATTTCAAAACAAATTTCAATTACGAGCGTTTTGAGGTGCAGGAAAATATCAGCCAAGAAATGAAACCCGAAAGCCTGGAAAATTTTCTAAAAGCTTTTGTGCAAACGTATAATCAACGAATGATTAATAATCAACTGACTATCGAAGCCGATGAGCAATAGCAAACGACATATTACCTTTATTATCAATCCTGTTTCGGGTACGACGAAAAAGAAAAATATTCCCGGCCTGATAGAGGAATTCTTTGCGGATACGGAAATAGAAACCGGGATACGCTATACGGAATATGCGGGGCACGCCAAAGAAATAGCCGCCGAGCTGGCACAATCGGGCACTACCGAAATCATTGCCGTTGGCGGTGACGGTACCATTAATGAAATTGTAAACGGGATGGCGGGTACGGAAGCGCTTATGGGCATTATCCCGTCAGGTTCGGGCAACGGATTGGCGCGGCATTGCAAAATTCCGATGAAGGCCCGCAAGGCGATGGAAATAATCAGGAATGCTCATGTTCAAAAGGTGGATTTGATGCGCATTAACGGGGAATACTCGGCCAATGTTTCGGGCGTAGGTTTTGATGCCCATGTGGCTCATAAGTTTCAATATTCGGGCAAGCGCGGCCTGGCCTCCTATGCGAAAATTACCATGAGTGAATTTGTAAAATACAAAGCCGCCGAATACGAGTTAAGCATTGACGGTAAAGAAATGAAGCGTAAAGCTTTTTTCGTAAGTCTGGCAAACTCATCCCAGTTTGGAAATAATGCCTTTATCGCGCCCGAAGCCTCCATTACCGACGGGCTGATTGATGTTTGTATTTTGCATCCGTTTCCCAAAATAAGCTCCGCCATTATTATGGAGCGGGTAATGGCCAAAACCATTAATAACAGCAAGTTTATGGAAATCATTCAGGCGAAAAAAATTCAAATAAAAAATACGAGCGGTATTTATCATCTTGATGGCGACCCGCGGGAAAACGGGGAGCATCTGGAGATTGAAATTATGCCCGGAATACTGAAGCTGATTGTTCCTGAAAAGCAAAAAATTTAATACCTATGGGAAAGAATAAAAAGAAAAAGGCCCCCAAAGGAAGCAATATTGTGTATTCGACCAACGATTCCTATTATGATAACCTGGAGGAAGAAACAGAAGAAAGTCTGCCCCCGGCGCAACAACACTTGCGCATTTGGCTGGAACGCAAGAAAGGCGGTAAGGTAACCACGGTCGTTAAAGACTTTGTGGGCAATGAGGACGACCTCAAAAATCTGGGTAAAGAGCTGAAAAGCAAATGCGGAACCGGCGGTTCGGTAAAAGACGGAATAATCATTATTCAGGGTGATTTCCGGGACAAGGTTTTGGACCTTTTGCTCCGGGCGGGCTATAAAGCAAAGAAATCAGGAGGATAGCTCCCGCAGAGTTATTGCTCTAAAAGAGCGATAGCTTTATGGTAGAAAATTAAGTGCGATTCACGAATCGCCATAATTTTCACCTTCTAAAAAAAACGATGAAATAACTGCTAAGCATTGCCGCGATTCGCGAATCGCCATAATTGCTAAAAAGAATAAAATGAAAATAGAGATAATTAATATAGCGCAATTTAAGCAAGGCGGCTGGAACGAACAAGCCCTGAAAGTAATTACGCACGACGGGATATTCCACTCGGACGAGCTGTTTTCCATCGCCTTGCTGATGCAGTTCGGAGGAAAGGAGCAGGTACAAATAGTACGCAGCAGGGATGCGGAATTTCTGACACTTTACCACGACTTTTCCGATGTGTATATCATCGATATCGGGAATGATTATAATCCTGAGTTGGGTAATTTCGACCATCATCAGGACGATGACTATGTTTCGGATAAGGCCAGTATTCGCCTGGTATATGATTATCTGATGCACCTGGGTAAGATTGAGCACGAACTCGGGTTGCATCTTTGGGATAATCTGCTGATGCTGATTAATCGCTGGGATTTAGGGCTGGAACAGGAATCAGCCAATTATTACCACCGTCCATTACCTTCTTTGGTTTCGTCCTACAATCGCGCCACGGAAGACACGGCCACGGAATTCCGCCAATTTGAAAAAGCCCTGCGTTTCGCATCGGAATGTATTGAAAATGAAATCGCCTCCTACTATCAAATGAAAGAGGCCAAGCGCGGATTATTGCGCAGCCGCCATATCAACTCATTCACGCTGCTGCTTGATGATTTCAATCCGAAATATCAAAACCTGCTAAAACAACAGCGCGGCATTCGTTTCTATATTTATCCCTACAAAGGCGATTGGGCCGTGGCCGCCGTCAACGCCAAGACTCATCCCCTGCCGCCCTGCACCGACAACAGCCATTTGGTATTCCGGCATAAGAATCATTTTTTGGCTGTTTTTGACGATAAAGAAGCGGCCATACGTTTTCTGGAACCGAAGTTTATGGGGAAGATTTGATTTGAGATTTACTCCGCAACAACATTTTAATATCCCATTACGCCAATTCAACCTACCTAACGGATTTCCTCCCGACAGGGATGGCAAGATATCCTCCCGACAGGGTGGCAGGCCATTCAACCTACCTGCCGGTAGGCCGGCCATTCCCCAATCCCCCCTTAAAACTTTTTAGCAATTGAATCGCACCCCGGAAACTATTTAATAATACCTTTGCACTATGGCAACGGAATATTATACCAAAGCACGGAATGCCGACTTCTATCAGAAGTTGCGCAGCAAGATGCGGAAATGGGAAAAGAGTTCGGAAGGACGCAAAGCGCGCTGGATGGAATACCTGCTTTTGGCTCCGGACTTATTTCATTTGCTCACACGCCTGGTGCTGGACAAGGAAGTCGGTTTCGCCATGAAATCAAAACTGTCGCTGGTGATCCTCTACTTCATTTCGCCCATTGATCTAATCCCGGAGGCGCTGCTCGGCCCCGGCGGATATATCGACGATATTGTGCTCAGCGCCTATGTGATTAATCTGCTGATTAACGAAACCAACCCCGCCATTGTGTATAAACACTGGGCCGGGGAGGGTGATATTCTGGAAATTCTGAAAAAGATTACGAAACACGCCTCGTCCATGGTGGGCACAAAAACATGGAGTAAGCTACGCAATAGCGTACGTTAACCGGGCTGCGATTCTTGCGCCAAGAATACTTCAAAAAGAATTACGGGAAACAATAAACGTCTTAAGGTTT
>CAYUAN010000046.1:0-2005 GCA_964442545.1 uncultured Prolixibacteraceae bacterium
CTTAATGACTCTTAATTTCTTAATGTCAATAACCAACACTTATAAAGTAGCATAACGCGTACCATATTCCAGCATCTGCGTCATAAAATCATCCGGATAACTAATGCGCACATCCCCTATCCTGCCACAGCCTGCCTTCATTTCCAACTTCGGATTGATAAAACCCGCATAGGGCGCTATGTTCAGCCGCTCCCAACGCTTCAAAACTTCTTTATGCAAATCGTAATCCACCTTAACGCCATAATTTTCCACCAGCGCTTTCCCTGCCTCAAAATCGCCT
The DNA here is from genome assembly GCA_964442545.1 of uncultured Prolixibacteraceae bacterium. GTDB lineage: Bacteria > Bacteroidota > Bacteroidia > Bacteroidales > UBA1556 > UBA6267. Next base: position 281 of record CAYUAN010000046.1, read on the forward strand.
TCCGATTTTATCCGCTGCACCTCACGCAGCAAATCCCCGAACAACTCCCTCAATTTCTGATGGTCGTTTACCACAAAATAAGTTTTCCCGTCTCGCTTTTTTCGTTCAATTACCTTATCCTGACGCCCCTTTTCATAGGCCCACCGTGCAATCAACTGCCGGTTTCGCATATGCGACTCTTCAATATTTTTTCCAAGCTCCACACGCACAAGCTGTGTCAGCAAGCCGCCACGGATATAGGCATTATATTCTGCGATTCCCACTTCATGCGTAGGCTGCAGTCCCAACTCCTCCATTTTGGGATCGATGGCAAAATACAAAGCCACCAAATCGGCACGGGCTTCCTCCAGTGTGGAAGCGTAATTTTTCAGCGTCTCAGCCGGGTCGGCAATACCGGGAGCAAGTTTTCCGGAACCGTGCCCGACAATTTCATGCAAATCCACATGAAGGCTTGAGGCCAGGTTTCCCCACTTTTTGTCCAGCCGGATTTCTTCTTCGCTGAAGGCAAATTCCTCCAGGGCACCGTTGTTTTTCGAAGATTCGTTATAGGCCTTGATAATATTGCTGATACTCACCGATTTTGAACCGTATTCCTCCCGTATCCATTCGGCATTGGGCAGGTTTACCCCTATCGGTCCGGCTGGCGAGCAGTCGCCCGACTGCACCACTACGTTTATTGCCTTGGCGCTTACGCCCGACACTTTTTCCTTTTTATATTTTTTGTCTGTCGGCGAATGAAGTTCAAACCACTGCGCATTATCACTCACCGCGCGCGCCCTTTTGGTCGCCTCCTCATCACGTACGGAAACCATGGATTCAAAACTCCCTTTGCGCCCCAGCGGGTCGCCATAAACCTCGATAAATCCGTTTACCACATCCACCACCGATTCGGTATCGCGCAACCAGTCGATGCTGTACGCGTCAAATGTGCGCAAATCCCCGCTTTCGTAAAAAGCGACAAGCTTTTCCAAAGCATCTTTTTGGATGGGTGTTTCGGCTACATCAGCCGCTTTTTGCAACCAAAACAGCATACGCGAAATCGCCTCGCCATACAGCCCGTCCTTTTTCCATACCAATTCTTTCAGCACGCCGTTTTCCTTAACCAATTTTGAATTTAAGCCATAGGAAGGCGGATGCTTTTCGTCCTTCGCCCCCATTTGCTGATAAAAATCCTCGGCCTCTTTTTGGGAAACATTTTCATAAAAATTATTAGCCGAAGCCACCACCAAATCCACACCTTCATCCAGCACCACCCGCTTAGCGTCCAAGTCTTTATCAAAAATAACAGGAGTAATAAATTCCAGAAAGGCCTTTAGATCCAAGCCTTCCAAAGGAAACTGATGCGGGTCGGAGTTCAAAACCAATTCCCGGAAATAATCCATACGTACTTCCGGAACAAACTTATCCATAGAGTAATGATGATGCAAACCGTTTGAAAACCAAAAGCGTTTGCAATAGACAATAAACTTTGAGAAGTCTTCAGTATTCCGGTCGCCCGAATAAGTTTTTATAATGTTTTCCAAAGTTTTACGAATACGGATATTGTGTTTATAGTTTTGGTCGTAAATAATATCACGGCCATAAAGCGCTGCCTGATACAAATAGTAAAGCAACTCTTTTTGCGCCATGCTTAATTGCTCGAATCCTTCGACTTGATAACGGAGGATGCGGATATCGGCAAATTGTTCGGTTTGGTAGTTAAAGGTGGGCATTGAATGGTTAAAT
>CAYUAN010000047.1:0-5716 GCA_964442545.1 uncultured Prolixibacteraceae bacterium
ATTCACAATTTTTATTATTTTTGGGCTTTAGCACAGAAACAACTATTGAACTTAAATTTTATTTATTAACTAAAAACACAAAAACATGAAGAGACTACTACTTTTTGCATTAGCATTTGGAGTTGGAACTTTAGCCTACGGACAGCAAGCTGTTAAACAAGGGTATAAAGTAAACACCAAAGCTCCACATGAGTACACAGAAGTAAATGTTCCGGATTTATTACAACCGGGACCGGTAAACAAACACCAAAGCAGTAAGGGTGCCATTTCATTTAATGTAATAGGCTACTCAAACAATGTTTATAATTCATTGGTAGAGCAAACTACCGGATTATCGGCAAATCAAGATCTGAGTTTGATTAGCTGCACACATCGCGGTAAAGTTGGGGAGCATGGCGCAGCCTCATCCGGAGATATTATGAATTCATATTCCACTGACGGAGGTATGACATTCAACACCTATCTTTATCTGCAAAATTCTTCTAGTTATAACAATCGTTATCCTTCAGGTGTAATTTACAATCCTGCGAATAATACCAACGTAAGTAATGCTTATGTTGTTTATTGCGGCCCGTCACATCAGGGAGGCACCTGGGATCACAACTTTTTCGGTAGCGGTAAATTTGACAGCACCAACATCAATAATCAGTATATTCCTTCAAACGGCGCTTTGGTTCGTATGGGAATGACCGCCACTTCTGACGGCAAAATTCATGTAGCCGGACCGTTGTACACCAGTACTCCTTACACTACCGATACCGTTTATTTATATACCGGTGAATTTAACTCCTCAACAAACAGTTTTGACTGGACAATATTTAAATTAGATACATTTGAATTTGTAACCGACCCTGCTACCGGTAATTACTTAGCATATAACTGGTTCTGGAATACTGCTTGGTCAAAAGGTGGTTCTATCGGATACCTTTGGACATTAGGCCGTGTTAACAACTATGACCACCGTTCCTATCAACCCGTTGTTTGGAAAACTACCGACGGCGGAGCTACCTGGACAATGATGCCTCCATTTGATTTTGGCACATTAACAACGATTACCAATCGTTTGCAACCTATGCGTGGAATGAGCATCAGCCGTCCGCAGTTCACTTCTTCATTGGACGGAGTTGTTGATGTTAATGGCGACTTGCATCTCTTCGCATTAGTTAAGGCTGCATTCTCTGATCATAACGACTCTTTGGGTTACAGCTATATTGTTGCCGGACTTGATAATAATGGTGCTGCTTATAATCCTATTTTTGATGTATATACCACAGCAAACGGTTGGGATGCACGTTTCATTTCTAACATTTACACTTTTGAAGTGGATGCTGACGAATCAGGTTATGGATCAGGAAGCGATGCTATCGGTTGGGACATGCGTTTACAAGCCGGAAGAACTGATGATGGCGTAAAAGTATTCGCTTCCTGGACAGATTCCGATACTTCAAGCGCTCCTGCAGGAACTAATGGATTCCCATTGAACATGTTCCCGAACATTTATGTTCAAGGATATGACGTAGTAAGCGGTAAAGGAACTAATCCTACCAACTTTACTGTTGGCTCATCTCAAGACGGTGATTGCTATTTCCACTATATGTCAGAAACTATTCTGTCTGGCGGTGGAGCTTACAATATTCCGTTGACTGAGATTGACAAAGGAAATACTCCTCTTGATTTCATCACACACCACTATGTTTATGGTGTTAAATTCTCTGATGCTGACTTTATAACCAACCCGGGCTTCGAAACTGCAAGTAAAACGAATATTGCTACTGTTTCACAAAACCGTCCGAACCCGTTCAGCGATTTCACTACTATTGATGTTCGCTTAACCGAAAGCGCTAATGTTGTAATCGAGGTAATGAATATTACCGGACAAAAAGTTATGGTATTGAACCAAGGTAAACTTGGCGCCGGACAGCACAGCTTCCGCATCAATGCAGGTGATCTTCCTGCCGGTGTATATTTCTACACTGTTCAGGCAAATGACACCCGTGTAACTAAGAAAATGATTGTTGAATAAGCAATTAAAAACTTCATTAAAAAGCTTCCGGATTTCCGGGAGCTTTTTTTATACCCTTTATCTATGTAATTTTGCGCTATGCTTAAAGACTTTGAATCATTTATCCGAAAAGAGCAACTTATTGAAGTTAACGAACCCCTGCTTATCGCCGTTAGCGGGGGAATTGACTCCATGGTATTGCTCCACCTTTGTATGCAATCGGAAATGATCCGGGATTTTGCGGTAGCGCATTCCAATTTCCAATTACGGGGAAAAGAATCGGATAAAGACGAAAGCTTTATCGTGAATTTCTGTAATACACATCACATTCCTGTGTTTACCAAAAAGTTTGATACGGAACAATACGCCAAAGCACAAGGCATTTCCATTCAGATGGCTGCCCGGGAATTGCGCTACGGGTGGTTCGACAGTTTGGCCAAAGAAAAAGGATTCGGCAAGATTGCCCTGGCCCAGCACCTGGATGACCAAACTGAAACCTTCTTTATCAATTTGATCCGGGGTACAGGCATAGTAGGCCTTCATGGAATTTTGGCAAAGAATGGAAAGTTGATTCGCCCTTTGATGTTTTGCGGAAGAAAAGAAATTGAAGCTTATCAAAAAGAAAACGAGCTGCCGTTTCGTGAAGACCAATCCAATAGTTCTGATAAATATCTGAGAAATTATATCCGGCATCATATCAGTCCGCTATTCGAAAAAGCTGCACCCGGTTTCAGCTACACACTTAACAAAAATATCGCTAATCTGCGTGAGGTAGAACACTTCTACAAGCAGACTATTCGTAAAGAAAGTGCAAACATTATTACCAAAAAGAATGAGAATATTTATCTGTCGATAAAACAATTACTCCAAACAGATTCGCCACACCTGTATCTGTACGAATTTCTGAGCCGGTACGGATTTAATATCGACAGTATTCAAAATATTCACAACTTGATTCAAAATCCGATTAGCGGAAAACTATTTCAAAGTCCTACCCACGAATTACTCATCAACCGCGACGATATTATTATCCGGAAACACGCACACCTTATTAATAAGGTATATTCGTTGGAAATTAATAAAAGTATAATCGAACCGATTTCCCTTAGCGGGAAAATATTAAATAAGCAGCCGGAAATACTGAAAACTCCGGACCATATCGCCTATTTCGATATGGATAAACTGCAATTTCCGTTACAACTCCGGCATTGGAAAACATCCGACTACTTTTACCCGTTTGGCATGAACGGGAAAAAGAAGTTGAGTGATTATTTTATTGATCAAAAAATCTCGTTATTTGATAAGCAAAATATATGGGTACTGTTATCCGGCGACGACATAATATGGGTAGTTGGCCACCGTACGGATAATCGCTATCGCGTTAAGAAAACAACAAAGAAAATTTATAAACTAAGCTTAAGTTATGGCAATAGTTAAAACATTATTAGGACACAGTCCAAAATTCGGCAAGGACTGTTTTTTAGCCGAAACGGCAGTAGTTATCGGAAATGTGGAAATGGGTGACAGCTGTAGTGTTTGGTACAGTGCCGTTATCCGTGGCGACGTGCATTACATTAAAATCGGGAATAATGTGAACATACAGGATAATGCCACGATTCACGCGACCTATAAAAAATCGCCGACAAATATTGGTGATAATGTATCTATTGCCCACAATGCCGTAGTGCACGGTTGTACGATTCATGATAATGTTCTTGTGGGAATGGGCGCCATTATTATGGATGACGCGGTCGTTGAATCGAATACCATTATCGCACCGGGATCGGTGGTGACCAAAAACACTGTTGTGGAAAGCGGTTCGATTTACGCGGGTATTCCTGCAAAAAAAATTAAAGATTTAGATCCGGAATTAACTAAGGGTGAAATAAATAGAATTGCTGACAGTTACAGCATGTATGCATCTTGGTACAAAGAGGATTAGAAACCCACACCAAAACCTATTCGGATAAAAGGATTAATACCAAATTCCAATTGATCCAATTCGGACAAATTAAAGAGTAATTCGAAAGACAGATATGAATTGGAGCCAACCCAGGATCTGTAACCACCACCACCGTAAAAATAATCATTAAAAGTCCATTCACTGCCTATGGGACTCACATAGTACGGATCCTTAAAATATAACCGTTGATACTCCACATGAGCGAAAAAATCACTAAATAAATAATACCTTAAAAACAGCTTTCCACCCCATACCGTAGATTCATATACCGGAGTAAAACGATTGTCTTTATAATAACTAAAACGAATTCCGCCACCGACAAAAAAGTCATCAGTAACGGCATATGCAACTTCCGGGCTAACCGTTACTGAGGTTGTTGTTCCAAAACTTAAACCAAAACTTCCTCCCCCATACCAACGACTCCCGTAATTGGTATATTGACCGTACGCCTTGCCCGTTGATAGCAGGCCAAAGGCAAAGATTGCAACTACTATAATTAAATATTTTCGCATCTTTGCAAAGATACAAAAAGAAAATTTGCAGCATTTTAAACCATCTACACTCAAGGATGTCTATGAAGCAATACGATAATTTGAATATCCATTTAAAAACAAATTTCAGTTATGAAAAAATTATTTTCTTTAGGGCTTATTTTATTGGCATTTATACTTATTAAGCCCGAAATCTCGAAAGCTTCACACTTTGCGGGAGCAGATTTGACTTACACTTGCCTGGGCGGCAATACCTACTTAATCTCATACTCATTTTATCGAGATTGTAGCGGGATAAATGCTCCTTCGAGTATAAATGTTCATTTTGAATGTTCTTCAAACTCAGCTTTTAACTTTAACGCCACACTAAATGCACTACCGGGAACCGGACAGGAAATCACCCCGGGATGCTCTGCAGTACCAACTACATGCTCCAATGGTTCTAATTATGGAATACAGGAATATGTTTATCAGGCACAAGTAACATTAGCACCTTGCAATCAATGGAAAATGTGGTATTCAAGTGGAGCCCGTAACCCGATTACCACTGTTTCAAACAACAATTCAAACAGCTGGTACACCATGGCTACATTAAATAACTTAGATGCACCATGTAACAGTTCTCCTACTTTTTCCAATAAACCGAACGCTATTGTCTGCAGTAACCAACCTTTCTGCTTCAACCACGGAGCACTTGACCCCGATGGTGATTCTTTGGTTTATTCGTTCTATCCGGTGATGACAAACAGTCCCACTTCAACAGTAACTTATAACAATTCTTGGACATTTACCAACTTCCTTACCGCACAAACACCTCCAGGTATTACCTTGGATCCAGTTACCGGTGATATTTGCTTTACGGCAATTACAAACCTTGTTACCGTTTTTGGAATCAAAGTGCAAGAATATCGTAATATTAACGGAAGCCCGACCCTTATCGGTACGGTCTATCGTGATATTCAGATGAAAGTAACCTCATGCAGTAACAACATACCTATACTCTCCGGTATGGACACTACCATGTCGCATACTTATAACCCCAATGATACTACTTACCGGATTGATGTATGCTTGAGCCCCGACCCCATTGAGTTTGATATCAATGGTTTTGATGCCGACACTTTTAATCCCGGTACTACGGGTAATCCTGACAAGTTCAGCATCTCCTGGAACAATGGTATTCCGGGTGGTACTTTTACCACACATTATAATGGTACAGATTCGGCTTATGCGCATTTCTCCTGGTTGCCTACGGCAGCC
>CAYUAN010000048.1:0-2382 GCA_964442545.1 uncultured Prolixibacteraceae bacterium
TCGATTGCATTGGATGTTGCGCTGGGCGTTGGCGGTTTTCCAAAAGGCAGGGTAATCGAAATTTATGGTCCCGAGTCGTCGGGTAAAACAACGCTGGCCATTCACGCCATTGCCGAAGCGCAAAAAGCAGGCGGCATTGCAGCATTTATCGATGCAGAGCACGCATTCGACCCGTATTATGCAAAAAAACTGGGGGTAAACATCGATGAACTTTTAATCTCACAACCCGATAACGGCGAGCAGGCGCTAGAAATTACCGATAATTTAATTCGTTCGGGAGCACTCGATATAATTGTAATCGACTCGGTTGCAGCGCTTACACCAAAAGCCGAAATTGAGGGCGAAATGGGCGACTCGAAAATGGGCTTACACGCCCGCCTGATGTCGCAGGCCCTGCGTAAACTGACGGCCACCATCAGCAAAACCAATACCACCTGCATCTTTATCAACCAGCTGCGGGAGAAAATCGGCGTGATGTTCGGTAATCCGGAAACCACTACCGGGGGTAACGCCCTGAAGTTTTACGCTTCGGTGCGTATTGATATCCGCCGTTCGAGTCAGATTAAAGATACCGAAAAGGTATTGGGGAACCGCGTGAAGATTAAGATTGTGAAAAACAAAGTGGCCCCGCCATTCCGTACGGCCGAGCTGGATATTATTTACGGCGAAGGATTTTCCAAAGCGGGTGAATTGATCGACCTGGGCGTAGAATACGGTATTGTAAAGAAAAGCGGTTCGTGGTTTAGCTATGGCGACACCAAGCTGGGCCAAGGACGCGAGGCCGTGAAGCAGTTGATTAAAGACAATCCGGAATTGGCCGAAGAACTGGAAATTAAGATTAAGGAAAAAATCGGAGCAAAGTAAAACCCCGGGAGGATGTATGTCCTCCTTCCCTATTCCAGCTATGCTATGAATAAATTCTTATACATCTTTTTGTTCGCCGGAATTTTTCTGTTTGCCTGCAACGGGCAGGAACAAAAAAAGAAAAGCCCGGAGAAAACAGCGCAAGTGCAAAAGGCAAATTCATTGGAGGAGCTGAATCGTAAAATCGAGGAAGAGCCCGGAAATGCCGGTTTATATATGCAGCGGGCTGCGATTTACCGGCAACAAATAAAAACCAATGACGCCATTGTGGACGTGCAACGGGCCATTGCGCTGGATACACTGAATACCGCTTATTATCTGGTTTTGGCAGATTATTATATGCAGGCGGGCCAATTGAAAAACACCATCGGGGTTTTGAAAAAGGTGCTGAGCATCGAGCCGGAAAACACGGCGGCTTTGAACAAAATGGCGGAAATCAACCTTTTGATTCGCAAGTATAAAGATGTATTTACCTATACGACCAAAGCTTTGGAGGCCGACCCATATAATGCAAAATCATTTTTTATTCGCGGATATACCTATAAGGAAATGGGCGATACGGGGCGCGCGATTGAGAATTTTATGCAAACCGTGAAATATGAACCGGATAATTACCGCGCACTTACGGAACTGGGGCTGATTTACAGCGCCCGCAAAAATCCGATGGCCGTGGATTATTTCAATAATGCCATTGCCGCCGATTCGTCGGAGGCCCTTGCCTGGTATTATCTGGCCATGTATTATCAAAACAACGATATGCTGAATGAGGCGCTGGATATCTACCGCGACCTGATGAAACATCATCCCGAATTTCAGTATGCTTATTATAATACGGGCTATATTTATCTGGAACTGTTGAAGGTGCCGGATGAGGCGATTCCTTATTTCAATCAGGCGCTTCAGGTAAACCCGAATTATTACGAGGCCTATTTTAATCGCGGCTTGTGTTACGAAATTTTAGGCGATGTTACCCGTGCGGAAGAGGATTATAATGCCGCGCTGCGCATTCGCCCCAATTATCAAAAAGCGATTGATGGTTTGAACAGGGTGCATGAGATTATGCGGAGATAGTTGGGAAGGAAAAAAGTAAAAGGGATGAAGGCAAAAGTATGAAGTTGGAAGCTGGAAGTTGGAAGACAGAAGCTGGAAGACAGAAGTTGGAAGCTGGAAGACGGGGTCTCGACTCCGCTCGGCCACCTGGAAGCCGGAAGTTGGGAGCTGGGGAATAGATTCCGCGATCGCGCAGCGCGAAGCGGACTTTTTCCGTGTCAAACCCAATTACCACAAGGTCATCGAGCGTAGTCGAGATGCCGATGGTTTCCACCTTTTAGAACCATTCTGCAAGCAAAAAAGCATGAAACCTGCCTTGCCGGATTTCCTCCCGACAGGGATGGCGAAGAACCTGCCTGTCGGCAGGCAGGCAAAGAACAAAGAACAAAGAACAACAAACAATAGAACAATTTAAAGATGAGAAAACTAACATTACTGTTCGCAACGCTGTTATTCGTATTTACGGCA
>CAYUAN010000049.1:0-5563 GCA_964442545.1 uncultured Prolixibacteraceae bacterium
CCTGAACCACCCCCTTATACTCAATGGGATATTTACTGAAAATCACCAGATAAAAACTTTTGCTGCCCGGAGTGTATCTCTCGGCATAATAATAGGGGAAATCACATTCCTTTTGAAATACTTTAAGGTTGTTTTCCTTACTTTTTTTACCGCTTACCGAACGAAACTCCTGCATACACAGGATATCGGGATTTTCCTGCTGCACCAGTTTGATGATTTCATCCCGGACATGATTGGGGTCTCCCTGGGCGCCTTTAATATAACGGCCGAAAACGTGCACATTATAGCTCATCACTTTCAGGGGAGAAACCGTGTCCATCAGCTCGGCATTGCTGCCGAAGCCCACAAAACGACTCAGCATCCCGATTCCCAGCAATACCGTGATTAATGGATAAATTACAAATCGCCGGCGGCGGAAAATCCAATAGAAAACAAAAAGAACATTGCTTACCAAAAGCAGGGGATAGGCCATGCCGAAAAAGGCCAGCATCCAGAAATAGCGCGGGCTGAGCCACTGGGCCAGATAGGAAAACAGCAAGGCGATAATCAACAGCCAATTGATGCCCCGGAGCAGTACTCCGCCCAAACCGATGCCTTTTTTACCCTCAGCCATTTTTACTCCGGTCAAATAATTTCTGCTTTTCGGACGCCGTCAGACTGTCGTAGCCCTTTTGCTTGATTTTCTCTAAGATGGCATCCACTTCATCCTGCTCCCGCTTCTTGCGCGCGTTGTATTCCTCGTCCGTCTCATGCCGTGCCGGATTGGCTTTGGTTTTAGGCTTTTTATAATAAGGCCCCCGCGGACGCATAAACCATTTCAGAAAGTTAGGCGTGCGCACATAGGAACGGTTTCGTCCGAAATAGATTAACAGAAATCCAAAAGCCGCACCGGCGATATCGCCCGGGCCGATATAGGGAAAGTTTTGGTAAATAGTTAATAAATCAAGGGCCACAAAGGCAAGCGCGATCCATTTAAGTTTTACCCGTCCCAGGAAAAACAGCATTACCTCCATATTGGGCACATAAGTGGCCGCGGCCACAAATAGCGCGATGCTGCCTGCTGTTAATGCCGATTTAAAATAAAAGAGAATGGGATAATGATGCACTACTAAGATAGTCAGAACGGCTCCAAATACGGCGCCTCCAATCAGTACATTCAACATCCGTTGGCGGTCGATATAATATTTGAAAATCGTTCCCCCGAAATAAACCAGGTAGGCATTAAACAGGGCTTCGAAAAAACGTCCGCCAAAAATCAGTATCAAAACAAAATCCCCAATAATCAAATAGCTGAGCAAGGGATTGCTCCGGAAAAAATGCTTTATTTGATCTTGAAAATTCATCTTCTATTTTGTTTTACCAGGGTTTATAAAAATCACCTCGTTTTTTCCAATATAATATCATCACAATCCCGAACAGCATTCCGCCCAGATGGGCAAAATGGGCGACATTATCATGCGGGTTATTTGACAAACCGGAATACAGCTCGATTAATCCATAACCAAGCACCATATATTTTGCTTTAATCGGTACCGGGATAAACATCAGATACAGCGGCACATTGGGGAACATCATACCAAAAGCCAGCAGTAATCCGAAAACCGCACCCGATGCACCCACAATCGTGGAATTTAAGAGTGCGTTATACGAAGCCATCAGCGGATTGGTATAATTCATGCCCCGCATAATTACGTCGCGTCCTTCTCGCTGCACCAGATCAATCATATCGGGCGACATATGGGGCACAACATTCTGGATTTGAATATAAATGGTCAGCAATTGAATCAGGCCCGCGCCGATACCCGTAACAAAATAGTACAACATATAGCGCTTTGGACCCCAATATTGCTCAATAGTGGAGCCGAACATCCATACCGCGAACATATTGAATAGGATATGCGTGAAATTGGCATGCATAAACATATAGGTAACAAATTGCAGGGGCATAAAATCCTCCGAACCCCAATAATGCAGGGCCAGGTATTGACTCAGATTAATTCCCTGACTACTCAGTACCATTGTTCCGAGGAAAAACAGTCCGTTGAGTATCAACAGGTTTTTGGTTACTATAGGTATAGGGCGATCAAACATCTTCTTTTTTGGTTAATTTGTAAATAGTTCGTCGAGCTCATCGGCGGACACTTGCTTTATTATTTTTACGCCCGAAGGACTGTACGCCTGCTCTTTGCTCTCGAACAGGGCTTCTGTCAGTGCCCGCATCTCTTCTTCCTTCAGGGCTTGTCCGTAGCGCACCGACAAATTCTTTGCCATCGACAACAGCAGATTGCTTTTTTTGTCCAGGCGCAGACTGATTTGATTGTTTTTATAATGCTCCAGCATGCCTTCCAAAATATGCTCGGCCGCTTCGTTTACCATATCAGGCGGTGTGCCCGAAATTTCCACTTCATTGTTTTCCAGTTCTTTCAGCTCGAATCCCAGTTGCCGCACTTCCGTCCATAATTCCTTTAGCAGGTCCATGTCGGCAGGTGAAAAACGCACGATTTCCGGAAAAAGTTTCCGCTGGCTCATGGGATGTTCTTGTGACATAATGTCGGAAAAACGCTCGTACAACACCCGCTCGTGGGCAGCTTTTTGGTCAATAAGCAGGAGGCCGTCATTTAATGGACTGGCGATATAACGTCCGCCAATCTGGAATAATTGCATTTGCTCTACTTCCGGCATTGCCGCTTCGTCCATACGACTGCGAATACGGATTTGTGATCCGGCTTCGTCCAGGCCTTCATAAAGCTTTTCCCAGTTGTCGGCATTTCGTTGTTCTCGCTCACTTTTTTCGGGTGGCGACCAGGTGCTGCCGGTTTTTTGGCTGTTGCTTTTGTCGCTTTCAAAAGGATTATAATCGGGATTGATATGCACCCCCGGTTGTTTCACCGGGCTGCCTGCGGGCAGGGGCGGTACATCGAAACTCATTTCGCGCTCAAAATCCAGCTGTGGACTCAGACTGTATTTCCCTAAAGTCATCTTGACAGCCGTGCGAAGAATCTGATATATGGTGCGTTCATCCTGGAAATTGATTTCCGTTTTGGTCGGATGAATATTCACGTCTATCATTTTCGGGTCAATCTCGAAATTGATAAAATAAGTAGGGTAGTAGCCGTCCGGAATCAGTTCCTCGTAGGCACTTTGCACCGCGTGATTCAGATAAGGGTGCTTGATAAAGCGGTTGTTTACAAAGAAATATTGCTCGCCGCGGGTCTTACGGGCGGTTTCGGGTTTGCCCACAAAACCGCTGATACGAATCAAGTCGGTGTGCTCCTCAAAATTCAGGAGCTTGGTGTTTAGATGTTTGCCGAATAAGGCAACAATGCGTTGTTTTAAACTTCCTTTGGTCAGCACGAATTTGCGGCGGTCTTCATCATAAAAAGAAAAGGCAATCTGCGGATGCATCAGGGCGACACGAATAAACTCTTCCTGAATGTGCCGCAGTTCCACCGGGTTTGATTTCAGGAAATTCCGCCGGGCAGGCGTATTGAAAAACAGATTTTTTACACTGAAAATACTGCCTGCACGGGTAGCGGCCTCGCTTTGTTCAATCACCTTCGAACCCTCAATAATCAGTTTGGTGCCCATGCCGGCGTCGTGGGTGCGGGTTTTTAGTTCCACCTGCGCGATAGCGGCAATGGAAGCCAGGGCCTCACCCCGGAATCCCATCGTGCGGATATTGAACAAATCGTCAGCCTCCTTAATTTTGGACGTGGCGTGCCGCTCAAAAGCCATTCGGGCATCGGTGGGCGACATTCCGCGGCCGTTATCAATCACCTGAATCAGGGCCTTGCCGGCATCTTTTACCACCAGCTTAATATCATCGGCTCCTGCGTCAAGCGCGTTTTCGAGCAACTCCTTCACGGCAGAGGCCGGACGTTGCACCACTTCTCCGGCGGCAATTTGGTTGGCTACGGAATCGGGTAAAAGATTGATGATATCACTCATATAATTGTGTGGATAAGCGGTAAAACTCAGGCATATTTCATATAAACCAATATGGCGATAATTACGGCGGTAATTAAAACCAGCATCAGCAAGCGATTAAGCGAGGTGGTTTTTTTGTTAAACTCCAGCTTCGACTCGCGATGCAGTCCCCAGCGGTATTGCAGTTCCTCACGCAGCTCCTCGGGATTGTATTCGTAATCCCCTTTCACGCGCTCATAGATGCGCTTACGCTTTTCCCGCTCCTCCTGCTCGGGATCGTAATAGCGCGTCTTCAGGTTAAACTGCTTCGGCTTGGCCCGCTTAAACATTGAGATTCCCATATCGATTTTCGTTTACACAAAAGTATGATTTTTTTCGGCTGCTATTTTTGTGATTTTTCATTTAAATCAGCATACCCCCTTCACTCATATTTTTGATTCTTGTTGGGTGATATGAGATTTTCCCCTCCGCTAAGCTACGGTCGATAAATCTGATATTTGAATTACCATCACTCCATCACTCCATCACTCCATCACTCCATCACTCCATTCCTCCATTACTCCATCAATCCATCACTCCATCGCTCCATTCCACAACACTCCATTATTCCAGTCTAAGAAGCAATGCAGAAATGAAAAATGTTTTCCTACATTTGTGCCTCATAAAACTTATAAAATGAATCGACTTTTATACGCCTTTATTCTATTGCTATTTTTGACGGCTTGTCATAACAATACTACTGAAAATAAGCAAGATATTCAGTCGGACTCTTTGCGCAATGGCCTTGTTTCCGGAAATCAGGATGCGGTGGATGTGCAATTGAAGTATGCGCAAGGATTTCAGGTGGTGCATGGCGAGGATTATATTCGGGTAATCGTGCCGAATCCCTGGGACAGGCGCCGGAATCTTGGTGTTTATGTGCTGGTGGATAAGGGCAGGGCGGAATCCGTTGAACTGCAGGAAGGCGAAACCTTAATTGAGCTGCCCCTGGAGCGGGTGGCCATTATGTCCTCATCCAATGTGGGCTATTTTTCTTTATTAAATCAATTGGATTTAATCAAGGCGGTGGCGGATGGCGACAGGCTTTATAACAAAAAGTTGCGTCAGGGAATTGATTTGGGTTCGGTACGTGTTTTGGGAAATTCAGCAAGTGTAAATACGGAGCAGTTGTTAGTTTGCGATTGTGATATTTTCGTGCAAACGGCCTTTCAATCGGTGAAATCGACAGACCGCGCATTGAAAGATGCGGGAATAGCCGTACTTTATAATACGGACTGGATGGAAAAAACGCCTTTGGGCCGTGCCGAGTGGATTAAGTTTTTCGGTTTACTCACCGGAAAGAATGAGCAGGCGGACAGCATTTTCCGTGTAATTGAGCAAAATTATATCGCCCTAAAGCAATTGGCCGATACGCTGGATTATAAGCCCGATGTTTTGGTGGGCGCCTTGTACAAAGATGTGTGGTATATGCCGGGTGGCGCGAGTTATAAAGCGCATTTATTGGCGGATGCCGGTACGGCATATCATTGGGCCAATGATTCAACGGAAGGTAGCCTGGCACTAAGTTTTGAGACGGTAGTAGCCAATCAGTTAAACGCGCCCGTTTGGATTGATGTTCCGTTCAGGACGAAGAAGG
>CAYUAN010000050.1:0-24536 GCA_964442545.1 uncultured Prolixibacteraceae bacterium
CAATAAAACACGGCGTAGTTTACGGTCGCCGCCGGGCAATGATTTGAAGTCGTCGAAAACAGCTGTTTCATCGTAAACCACCTGGTCGTACTCCAGAATATCCTGATACAACTTCAGCGATTTTTCCATATCACTCACCCCGATTATCGCCCCGTAAACACCACCGGTAACCGATGGCGTTTCATCAAAGATGTAATCGTTTTCTACGATTTGAAAAATATTATGATACGGATCGCGTATAAAATAATGTGGAACTTGATCGGGGCCTTGCTCGAGTTCGCTAAAAACATCCAGCCCGTCAGCACGCATTTTTTCAAAAGCCCGTTTCGGATTCCGGCTTTTGAGCTTGGCGATAAAAATACCCAGGTCGCCCAATTGGGGTTCAAAACTAACTTTTTCAGGGGTTTTACCGGTATGCTGCCATACCTCAAAGCCGCCACCCGATTGTAAATTGAACGCCAAAACCGCATGGCGCTCCCGTTTTTTACCTTCGGTATAATGAAGCATCAATTCGGCCACAGCAGCTTCCTCAAATACTCCGATGTCCACACCAAAATGCTTTCGATACCATTTCCAGGCGCTATGCACGTCTTCAACGCCGATACCAATTTGTTGTATTCCTGTAATCTTTTTCTTATTCATCGGGCCATAAATTTTACAGCGCATAAAGGTATAGAAAAAAGAAATAATCTGCTTTTAAAATATGCTGTTGATAATGTGGGGGAAAAGCAATGTCGGCAAAATAAAAATAATGTACTTTTGAAGGCATAAGCTTAAAAGCGACACGATATACATGGTGCGCGGAAAACAACAATATGAACCCTCTTAAAAAACTGGCCGGACAAACGGCAGTGTACGGACTGAGCAGTATTCTGGGAAGAATTTTGGGCTATCTTCTGGTACCGATTTATACGCGCGTACTGGCTGAAGCACCCTATGGCTCGGTAGTGGAATTGTATTCCTACATCGCGCTCTTGCTTGTGATTCTGACCTATGGAATGGAAACCGCTTTTTTCCGCTTTTCGGAATCCAGCGGACAACCGGCGAAAGTTTTTAGCTCGGCTTTTCTGTCTATCCTGGGCACCTCAAGTATTTTTATCATACTGATTTTTATTTTCAATCAGCCCATAGCCGATTTGATTCGCTATCCGAATCATGCCGATTATATTGTTTATCTGGGGTTAATCCTGTTTTTCGATTCCATCAATACCATTCCTTTTGCCAAACTGCGCGCCGAAAATCGCGCAAAACGCTTTGTGGCCGTGCGACTTACGGGTATCTTTGTAAATATAGGATTAAACCTTATTCTGATTCTTTTTATTCCTTATCTGCTAAAAGAAATCCCTTCCGAGGGCTTCCGAAATTTCATCAACAGCTTTTATAATGAGGCCGAAAAAGTAGATTACATCCTGATATCGAATGTGATTTCCAGCGGTATCATGACGCTGATGTTTCTGCCCGACCTGCTGAAACTTAAATTTGAATTTGACAAAGAAATCTGGAAGAAACTTATTATTTACGCCATGCCGCTATTGGTGTTTGGCCTGGCGGGCGTATTAAACGAAGTGCTGGACCGCATCCTGTTAAAATACCTGCTGCCGCCCGATATCGCTTTGGAGCAGGTGGGAATTTATGGGGCGGTGTACAAGGTTTCCATCCTGATGACGATTTTTATTCAGGCCTATCGCTATGCCGCCGAACCTTTCTTTTTCGCCCACGAAAAACATAAAGACGCCAAGGAGATGTACGCCAATATGATGAATTATTTTGTCATCATCACCTCGCTTATTTTCCTGAGCACCATGCTGTATATGGATATTATCATTCATTTTATCGGCGAGCGTTTTCGCAGCGGAGCTCCGGTGATTCCCATTTTGCTGTTGGCCAATCTGTTTTTGGGTATTTATTACAATCTTTCAGTATGGTATAAACTGACCAATAAAACAAAATGGGGCGCGTATATCTCGCTGGTCGGGGCCATTATCACCATTACGCTCAACCTTTACTGGATTCCGCGCATCGGCTACACCGGCTCGGCCTGGGCAACGTTTTATTGCTATGGAAGTATGATGATTCTATCGCTTTTGATTGGCCGCAAATATTACCCCATCCCATACAACATCGGCAAAATCGCTCTTTATCTCGGCATCTCGGTGGGTTTATATTTTCTGAGTTTGCAGTTCGGCATTCAGGATTTTTGGGTAAAAATGGGGGTAAATTCGCTGTTGCTCCTCGCCTACCTGGGCCTTATCTATTTTATGGAGCGGGATAATATCCGGAAGCTGGCTTAAACTATTTTTCTAAAAAGCCGCTGTGGCCATAGCCGCAACGGAAACTTCCACACCTTCAATTTGTCGTAAAACCGAAACACAGGCCTCGATGGTGGAGCCCGTGGTAATTACATCATCCACCAACAGCAATTTCTTTCCGCTGAACTGCCGGAGATCGTGGACACCGAAGATATCGTTTACATTTTCGTAGCGTTCCCAGCGCGATTTTTTTGTTTGTGTGGAGGAAGCCACTTTCCGGTACAGATTATCAGCACTCACCTCCACCTGCATACTTTTACCCAGACCGCGGGCAAAGAGTTCACTTTGGTTAAAACCGCGCTTGCGTAGTTTTTTCCGGTGCAAGGGAACGGGAATAATATAATCGATGTCGTTAAAGCGCGTACTCTCCAACAGCTCATTCCCCAGCAATTTACCGACAAAAATTCCGATTTCCCGGAATCCCTGGTACTTTAATTGATGAATCAAGTGCTGCACCTTCCCCTCTTTGGCGTATTTATAATATGCGGTGGCCTCCTTAATATCGGCCCGGCCCCAAAACAAAACCTCCACCGGATTATTTTCTTTATCCTGAAAATTGGTTTTGGGCAATTGCACCATACAAAAATTGCACAGCACAAACTCATGTTCCAACAGGGTACGACCGCAGGCATGACAAAGTCGCGGGTAAAACAAGTCAACCAGATAAGAAAAATATTTCATGATGCGGGCTTATGGGTTTAGCCGCAACAAGATACAAAAAAAAGACCCGCGAAAAGCGAGTCTTTTGGATTTTAACCGGCTTGCATATTTTCAGCATCCGGCAGCATTCCGGCCAGTTGGCCCGGATCGTGTATCAAAACCGGGATGTGTTGCGGGCAAATCCAATAGTCGGTATTGCGAAAGCTCAACTGTACCAAAGGCACCTCTTGCTCGTCACGCTTACACACCAGGCATACTTTTTCGTTGTGATTTTCCATGAAATATAATTTTAGTGTTTGTATTCTGCTGCAAATATCCGAAATAAAAGTATTCGATTACCGAAATAATTGTCCGGGAAGGTAAATTCTATAAAAAAAGCATTTGTTCCAATTTTTCCTTCACCCGCTCGGGGGCCAAATCCAGCATGCAATGACAGGAGGAGCCGTTCCGGCAATCGGAGCAATCTTTTTCTTCTACAAGATATGCGGTCTTTGGCCCGATAGGTTTCCAGCGTCCGGGATGCATTGGCTTTATCGGCGGGTAAATTCCCAAAGCATTAATTCCCAAAGCCGCGGCAATATGCAAGGGGCCCGTGCTGGCCGCTATTAAAGCATCAGCCCGGGCAATAAAGCTAATAAACTGCTCCAGACTCATTTTGCCCGATATATCCACGACATTATCAGGGCCAAGCAATTTTTGACGAAACAATCGCCCTTCTTCTTCCGTGCCACTCAGAAATATTTGGTATCCGGATGAATCCAATAAATTAATTAGGGTACGAAAATTTTCCAGTCCCCACTCGCGGGCACTGCCTTTGGATTTTGTATGTAGAATAATGTTTTTGCGCCCGGAATCCAACAAGGCGGAAAATTCAGGGGCAAGAGCAACTGCCGGTTTAAAGTCATTATAATCAGCTAATTCCTCCAAAGTAAATTCTTTATTAATTCCCAATGGCTGCAACAGTTTACAGTTCAGTTGCGCCTCATGCAAATCGGAATTTTTACGACTAAACGCGGGCAACTTATTACAGCTTGTCCAATGGAAAATCCGGTGGGCAGTGCCAATTCGGGTTTTAATACCGGCACGTTTGGCTAAATTTGCTATCGTCTTATCGGGAAAAACATGAATTATTGTATCAATATTATATTCTTTTAACCGTTCTATTTGCTCATTTATCGGAATATTTTCAAAGTCCGACCAATTTATAAAACTATCTACATGACGAGCACATTGAATAATTGACTTAGTATAGGTTTTCCCCATAAAATAGACTTTTGCTCCAGGAAAATAATCTTTTATAATCCCCGCCATAGGCAATGTAAGAATTACATCACCTATACTATCGGTACGACTGAGCAATATCCTTTTCGGGTTCATCGGTACAGGGCTTTCAGTTTTTTGTATTTCAGCCGGACGGCCTTTGCCGAAATGCGCGCGATATTGTAGCCCGCTTTACCATCCAGAAAACCTAACTCCAAAAAATAGGTGCGGAAGAACTTAAAAGCCGGACTGATATACTCTTTAATCATACTCGGCTTTTTGCCCTCATGCTTCATTTTCTCGGCGTGCAGGGTCGAGTATTTTTCGATTTGATTATAGTGGTCCTTCAGACTGTGGTATGAATAATGCCACAAATCGCCCTTAAGTAAAACCACGGGCAAACCCTCAGGCACCACAAGAGTTTCGTGCACAAAATCACCCTCCCAATAGCTTCCCTCCTTGGGGAAAATACGAATTTTGCGATCGGGATACCAACCGCAATGATGCACCCAACTGCCGCAATAGTTGGTCAAACGGCTAAATTCATATACCGCATCGAAATGCGCTATCTGCTGTATGGACTTTTTCAATTCGGGCGATAAAACTTCATCGGCATCCAGGGAAAGAATATAGGAATGTTTGGCCAGCGAATTGGCGTAATTCTTTGTTTTTGAATAGCCTTGCCATTCCCTTTTTACAAAGTTAACATTTGGGTAACTGCTGCAAATTTCTTCGGTCCTGTCGGTTGATAAAGAATCTACAATCACAATATCGTCCGACAAATCGGCTACCGCATCCAGGCAGGCTGCGATATTTCGTTCCTCATTAAATGTGATGATAACAACCGATAGTTTTTCCATAATTTATTTTTTCCAGAATCCGGGCGATAAAAATACCAAGACTGTAAATAATTCCAGCCGTCCGAGGAGCATTAAAAAGGAGAGCAGCCATTTGCCCAAAAGCGGTATTGCAGAATAATTTTCCACCGGCCCAACGATGCCTAAGCCCGGGCCAATATTACCCAACGAAGCGATGCTTGCACCCAGGGCCGACTGAAAATCAAGGCCGAGCGCGGCGAGCAGAATGGCGCCAATCACAAAAATCAGTAAATAAAACATGCCAAAGGACATGATGCTGAATATAATTTCTTCGCGTACCGCATGGCCGTTATAACGCACAGGGATAAAAGCCCGCGGGTGCACCAATTTTTTCAAATGCACCATGGCCGCCTTCAGCAACAGATGCAAACGGATACTTTTCATACCACCACCTGTAGAGCCCGCACTCCCTCCGGTAAACATCAGAATAAAAATGATAAACCATGCAAAATGCGGCCACAGCAAATAATCGGAGGTTACAAAACCCGTGGTGGTTACGATGGAGACGACCTGAAAGAGTGAATCGCGAAAAGCCTTTTCGCTATTGGTTTCCATATTGAAAATTATGGATAAGGTAATTATCAGCGTCGCCACCAGAATAATCGTGGCATAAAACTTAAACTCCTGATTTCGCCATACTTTCAACAGTTTTCCGTGAAGCGCAAAATAGTGCAGGGTAAAATTGGTTCCGGCCAGAAACATAAAAATGATAATCACATATTGAATATAGGCCGAATAATTTGCCACGCTGGCATTTTGGGTTGAAAATCCTCCGGTGGCCATAGTTCCGAATGCATGGCAAAGCGCATCAAATAACGACATTCCGCCAAACAGCAGAAATATGGTTTGAATAAAGGTCAGCAGCACATAAATTCCCCACAGACGTTTGGCTGTACCGGTAATACGCGGATGCAGTTTGTCCGGAACGGGGCCCGGCACTTCGGCCACAAAAAGTTGCACGCCGCCCATTCCCAATAGCGGCAAAATAGCCAGAGAAAGCACGATAATTCCCATACCGCCAATCCAGTGTGTCATGCTGCGCCAAAAAAGTATTCCGTGCGGGACGGCCTCTATATCGCTCAGTACCGTGGCACCGGTGGTGGTAAAGCCGGACATGGTTTCGAAATATGCATTGGTAAAATCGGGGATACTGCCACTTAACATAAAAGGCAGAGAGCCGAAAGCCGAAAAAATTACCCAAGCCAGACTTACGATGATAAAACCCTCACGTTTTCCGATTTTGCTTCGCCTGGCTTTGCGAAATGTGAATAACATGCCCGTTCCGCCAAATGCCAGCGTGATTAAGCCGGAATAAAGTATCGGCAGTAAGTCACCATCCTTATAATATAGAGAAACGGGCAAGGAGAGCCACATCGTCAGTGCTTCGATAATGAGCAAGAGGCTCAATACCTTAATTACTTCCCTGATATTTATATCACTGGAACTCAGCATTTACAAAAACAGTTTACTGATTTTGGTAACCGCGGTAGGCAGGGTAAAAATCACCACCTTGTCGCCTTCCTGAATATGCGTATCGCCCAGGGCGATAAATCCTTTGTGGCCCCGCACCACACCGCCGATAATTACGTCTGCCGGAAGCTTTAACTGCCGTATGGGTTTTTCGGTAATGTACGAACCTTTTTTTGCAACCAGCTCCAAAACCTCAGCCTCTACTCCACTCAGGCACTTGATTAATGAAATATTTTCGCCCAGGGTAAAATTCTCAACATAACTGGCCGCGATAAGTTTTTTATTGATAATGGTATCAATACCTATATTTTGCGCCACATCGATAAAATCAATATTATCAATCAGCGCGATGGTCCGCTTCACGCCCAATCGTTTGGCCAAAAGACAGGTAAGGATATTGGTTTCCGAGTCGCGGGTAACCGAAATAAAAGCGTCCATCGAGCCGATTCCTTCCTCCTCAAGCAATTCCAGATCGCGTGAATCGCCATTAAGAATAAGGGTGTTTTCCAAAATTTCACTCAAATTGTAACAGCGCTCCTTATTGATTTCAATCAGCTTAATATTCATCTCTTTCTCGAGTCGCTGTGCCGTTAAACGGCCGATACGTCCGCCACCGACAATCATAATATTATTGATATTAAGCTTTACGCGGCCGCCCATTGTCATTATTTGCTCAATACCCTCGGGTTTGGTAATAATATAGGCCAGGTCATTGGTGCGAAATCGGAAATCACCGCGCGGAATAATGGTTTTTCCATCACGATGTATAGCTACCGCGCGAAAATTCAAATCTTTATGCTCCTCAGCAATCTCATTTAAGGACTTATTAATCACCATGGCCCGCTCATCCAGCTTTAAGGAAAACAAGGAAAGTTTTCCTTCGGAAAAATCAAATATTTCATCCGCGGCCGATTGTTTTAATAGTTTGATTATTTCTTCGGAAGCAATATTTTCGGGGCTAATCAGATTGTCGATACCCAACTCCTTAAAAAAGGTTTTATTCGCCGGGGTCAGATTGTCGATATTCGATACACGGGCCACGGTACGTTTCGCGCCTAATTTTTTGGCGATTAGGGAGGTAACGATATTCGGCTGCTCCTCGTGCATTACCGAAATCACCAAATCCGCCTTACTTACCTTGGCATCACGCAATATTTCCACCTGAGTGGCATCGCCCGTAATGGTCATCAAATCAAGATGCGAATCAATATCTTCAATAAAATCTTTATTGGGATTGATAACCGTAATATTATGGTTTTGTCCGGCCAATAATTTGGCAATATAACCACCTAATTCTCCGTCTCCTGCAATAATTATATTCATCGAATGTCCTTGTTTGCAACAGGCTAAATTAGTATTTTTTCCCGAAGGGCACCGAAAGAATTATTATTGATAAGGCCGCGAATTTGTAACATTTCAAATGTGCGGGCGTCATATCCCAAACAAAAGCTTTCAAAAAGCAAAAATCAGCAAACTATGAATAAACTATACATCATCATCGCCCTCGTAATTTTAAGCAGTGCGCTCAAGGCTCAAAAAAGCAAATTGCGCATTGATACGGATAAGTTTAATTCCGTATCGATTAGTCAGCCCATTGACGTTTTTCTCCACCAATCCGACAGCTCTTATGTGGTATTGGAAGGGATAAATCTGAATGCCGATAAAGTGAATACCCACGTGCAAAACAAGACCTTGTATTTTAGTGTGGACGGCAACAATAATATGAACGCCACTGTGCATATTTATACCCAAAATTACCGGCAGATGGAATTCAGTAGTGCCGTTGATGTGCATAACCGGGAGCAAATCAAAGGCCGGGAGTTGGATGTTATCTTAAGCGGAGCTTCCAGCGTAAAGCTAAACCTTGATTACAACAAATTAAATATTAAAAGCAGCGGTGCCAGCAGCTTGTGGGTTTACGGCCGGGCCGATTCCATTAATCTTGTCGCCGAAGGCGCCAGTGATTTTGATGCATACGGCGCCAAAAACACCTACACCAATGTGTTGGCCAGCGGAGCCAGTGATGTGAGCGTAAATCCCGACAGTACATTGATTGCTCAGATCTCAGGGGCCAGCGACTTAAAATATAAAAAGGACCCCGCGCATAAATATGTTAAGACCAGTGGCTCGTCCACCTATACTCAAAAATCCAATTCGGCTGAAGTGGTGGAATACAACGGCATGAGCGTAGAAGAGAACGGTGACACCGTGCGTATCGATTTAGGAAACGGCCGTTCGGAAATCATTATTGTTGACGGCGATAACGGGGTACACATTACCCGCAAGAAAAACCGGATTCGTTTTCGCGGAAACTGGGCGGGAGCCGAGTTGGGTATAAACGGCTATATGACTCCCCAAGGTTCGATAAATATGCCCGCGGGCTTTGAGTTTATGGATTTGCGGTATGAAAAATCCACCAATTTCAATCTGAACTTCTTCCAACAAAGCGTTAATCTATGGAATAATAAATTGGGATTGGTAACCGGATTAGGTTTCCGGTGGAATAATTACCGCTTTGACAATAACATCATCCTGGTGCCCGATTCGCAACAAATTTACGGATACCATAATACTGATACGGCCCGCTCCTACAGCAAAAGCAAGTTGATGTCCTGTTACTTAACCTTGCCTGTTATTTTAGAATTTCAAACCAACCCATACCATAATTCACGAAGTTTTCATATCGGTATCGGCGTAATTGGTGGCGTGCGGGTGAAAACGCATTCCAAGCAGGTTTATGCCACTTTGGAAGGTTCAAAAAGCAAACCCAAGACCCATGATGATTTTCATTTGCAGCCCTTTATTCTGGATGCTACGGTACGCATTGGCTGGGGGCCGATTAACTTATACGGAACCTACTCTATTATTGATATGTTCCGCAAGGACCAGGGGCCGGAATTACGTCCTTTCTCGGTAGGAATTATTCTGCCCTTCACATAAGAAATCCCACCTAAAACCACATAAATTGTATGAATCTGTGCTAAAGCCCCCGGAAGCAGCTCTTGTTTTCCGGGGTTTTATTTTTTAATAATCTTAAAGGATTTCCTATAATTGCCTTTTTCGAGTACACCGATGTACGTTCCACCGGACAGTCCGCTGAAATTAATCGTTCCACCGCCATCAGCCAAATGGGCGGTACGCACCTCACGGCCGTTCATATCATAAACACTAAGTCTTAAATCACTCTTGCTATGCCTGATATACAAATAATCATCCACAGGATTATTATACACGAAACCGTCATCAATCACCAGATTCTCTACGGAAGTACCAATATCCCCCTCGATAAAGAGCACATAAGCCGCTCCCGAATTCGAGGTACTGTCGTCGTCGAAACGCGCACCTACCAAAAGGGCGTAAATATTACTGTATTTACCAATTGAGGTAACGGAAACTCCAAACAAATCACCCGCATCCAAATCTCCGTTAAAACCATCCAGTCCTTCTGTAATTTTCAAATGCGATTTTACCGTACCGTTGCTATTCAGGTAAAGAATATAAAATGCTCCGGCATTCACACCAGCTGTATCATCGCCATACGCACCAACAGCGATATCAATCACTCCGTCAAAATCCAGGTCGCCTATTTTTGTAATGTACACCCCAAACCTGTCATCATTCGCTAATACACCGGAAAAATTGCCTTGCAGATCACTAATCTTTTGGTAGTTTATCACCATGCCACCGGTATCAAGTGACAAGATATAAATGGCGCCTTTGTTGGTGCCACCGTCATCATCGAAATGGGCACCCACCGCTATTTCCTTATAACCGTCATTATTAAAATCTCCAAGGTATTCAACATTAACACCGAAATAATCCTCATCATCAAGCGTTGCCGAGAAGTTTCCTTGTATATCACTTATTTTGGTCTGATGATGCACAGTACCGTTGGCGTTCATAAAAAGAATCCATACCGCTCCGTGCCGCGTACCCCCGTCGTTATCTCGGCGAGACCCTACGGCCAAATCATCAATACCGTCACCATTCAAATCACCAATAGCCGCAATATCACATCCAAAAGCGGGAGAACCTTGTAATAAGCCGGTAAAGCCACCTGTTGTGGCGCTAATCTTTTGCGTACTCAACACCGCTCCGGAGGTATCCAAAGTAACCAAATAAATGGCACCGTTCCAGTTTCCGCCATCATCATCATATTCGGCTCCAATAGCAATATCAGGATGTCCGTCGTTATTAATATCTCCAAGGGCCGCCAACCCGCTGCCGAAAATATCACCACTTTCAATGGCACCGGTAAAGCCGTTTTTATTTTTTGTAATTTTTGTAAATGATTTAACCGTACCGTCGGAATTTAATTTCAATACATAAACGGCACCCATGTCGATACCCATTTCATCATCGCCATAAGCGGAAATAACGACATCCGTAACTCCGTCGCCGTTAATGTCTCCAATAGAATCAGTGGCATTAGCAAAGTAATCGTTGGCTCCTAAATTAAACCCAAAGTTACCATGGGTATTACTTATTTTTTGGTATTTGATAATGGGATTAATCTGGGATTTAGCGCTTTGCGAAAAAATTAGGGAGGCTGTCAAAAGAATAGACAAAAAGTAAAAATGTGCTTTCATGAATTGGGAGGTTTAGTTAGTAAACAAAGAAAAGTTAAAACTAATAAAATATATAATATGAAAAACACCAAATTGCGCTATTCCAATTTTCGTATTTTCGCTAACGATGAAAACGCGGAAAAAATTACGAATCGCTTTGGCGGGTAGTGGTAACGTTGCCACACATTTAGCTCGTGCCATTTATGCTTCGGAGCATCAGTTGGTACAGATACTGTCACGGAATACACAAGAGGCCCGGGCGCTTGCAAATCGATACGGGGCCGAGGCCATTGATAATGCGCAAACACTTGACCCTGCGCTTGATATATTGATTCTCGCCCTTAGCGATGACGCTCTGCACACGGATTATATTTCGAATTTCCCGGAGCAAATCACTATTTGCCACACCTCAGGTTCCGTGTCCATGGAGGTCTTAAAACAATACCCCCGGCACGGAATATTTTATCCCTTGCAAACCTTTTCAAAACAAAAGGAGGTGGATTTCAGCGAAATTCCCATTTGTTTGGAAGCGAATAATCCGGAGGTACTGCAAACCTTGGAACAACTGGCAAAGAACTTAAGTTCCAGAGTATATTTTCTGAATTCCGGACAACGTAAATCCCTGCATTTAGCAGCGGTTTTCGCCTGTAATTTTACCAATCTGATGTACCGGATCGCTGAAGATTTAATCGGCGAATCGGATATGGATTTCGATATTTTGCGCCCCTTAATCACGGAAACGGCAGCCAAGGTGCAAGAGCATTTGCCGGGCGAAGTGCAAACCGGGCCGGCCGCACGCAACGACCTGAAAATTATTAACGAACATTTAAAAGCACTGGAAAAACATAAAGATTATAAAGAAATTTATCAATTATTGACAGAAGTGATTGTACGTAAACGCTATATTTGATTTTTGATTTGAGATGTTTGATTTTTGATTTAAAAATATGAAGAGCCGGATTTCCTCCCGAAGGGATGGCAATTTAACCAATCAGCAATTTAACCATGAAAAACTATAAAGCAAAACTGGGAAAGATTAACACATTTATTTTTGATTTCGACGGAGTATTATCCGACGGGATGGTACTGCTTACCGAAGAGGGGCACTATTTGCGCAAGACCAGCGTAAAGGACGGGTACGCCTTGCAACTGGCCGTAAAAAAGGGCTACCGGATAATTATTATTTCCGGAGCCAAGGCCGAGGGAATGCTTAAGCGGCTTTACGGACTAAACATTAAAGATGTGTACCTCGGGGTGGACAATAAAATGCGGGTGTACGAAGAGGTTAAAGCCAAATACGGGTTCTCTGATGACGAAGCTGTTTATATGGGCGATGATATTCCTGATTTTGAGGTGTTGCGCAAAGTGGGCGTGGCCACCTGTCCGGCCGATGCGGCGAATGAGATTAAGGAAATCGCCGACTATATTTCCGACAAGCGCGGCGGCGAAGGTTGTGCCCGCGACATTATCGAGCAGGTGCTCAAGCTGCATAAAAAGTGGATGAATGAGGATGCTTTTAAGTGGTAGAACGACTGCCTGATTTTAAACGAACGAAAAGAAAAAACCCATGAAATACCTGAAACTGTTCCGCTGGCCCAATCTGATTATTATCATCCTGACGCAATATTTGCTGAAAGCGGCCGTATTCGAGCCACTGCTTTCGGCACAGGGGCTGGCCATGCCTTGGGACAATATCTGGTTTTCGCTCTTAATCATCTCCACGCTGTTTATCGCCATCGGCGGCTACCTGGCCAATGATCTCGCGGATATCGAAATCGACCGGATCAACCGTCCCTATCGCCCCGTGGCAAGCGGGGAGGTGAGCCCCGGACAGGCACGTGCCATGCAATTGTTTTTCGAAGGTGCCGGACTGCTGCTCGGGCTTTTGGTCGCCATAAAAGCGGGAAACCCGCTACTTGTTATGTTCCATGTGGTGGTTTTGGTGCTGATGCGCCTCTACGCCAAAAACCTGAAATGTAAAGGCCTCGCCGGAAATTTGGTGGTGGCGCTGAGCAGCGGCTTGGTGGTGATGATGGTACGTTTTTACTTAAAAACCGCTCTCGGGCCCATTGATGTGGATTGTTCCCACATCCGTATCATCGTGTTGTTCTATGCGGCCTTCGCTTTTTGGTTTACCCTGATTCGCGAAATCGTGAAAGACCTCGAAGACCTGCGGGGCGATAAAGAAATGAATTGCCACACATTGGCTGTGCGTATGCCTGTGCGCAAGCTGAAATACCTGCTGATTATTTTAAGCGGTATCGGGTTGAACCTGATTCTGCTCTTCCAGTTTATCGTTTGGCAAAACATTCCGGGCAAAGAACTTTTCGTAGCCAATTTCGCGGCACTCGATATCATTATCCTGTTTCTGCTGATTCCAAAACTCATTACCGCCAACTCCTCGTTGGATTTTGGGAAAATCGGGAACATTCTGAAAATTATCATGTTCGCAGGGGTTTTGTATATGCTTTTTCTGCTTTGATCGCTTTACGGCATATTGAATTTTCTATTGATTCTTCAATTTCTCAGGACCCGAAAAACCGCTAATATTTTTCACGAAAAAATCTGTTTTCGTTAATAAATTCCATTGCAATTTTGATATACCAAATGAGGAATCATCTATTTTTGTAAAAAAATTATTTCATGCGAAACAGACTTTCAAAACTTCAACGCTTCAATTTGATTCTGGCCTCCCGCTCACCACGCCGGCAAATGCTTTTGCGCGGGCTGGACCTGGTGTTCGAAGTGAAAGTCAAAAACACCAAAGAGGAATATCCGGCGGATATGCACTATACCGAAGTGCCGGAGTTTTTGGCGAAGTTAAAAGCACAAGCCTGCGACATTGAAAATCTGCGCGAAAACGATATCCTGATTACAGCCGATACCATTGTGGTTTTGGAAGGAGAAATCATCGGCAAACCCAAAAATAAAGATGCCGCCAAGGAAATGCTCAAACGGCTGTCGGGCAAGCAGCATACCGTAATCACGGGCGTTTGCCTTACGGGCCGCGAACATCAAAAAGTCTTTTCCGCCCGCTCCGAAGTTTTGTTTCGTGAATTGAAACAAGAGGACATCGATTATTATGTGGACGAATACAGCCCACTGGATAAAGCCGGAGCTTATGGCATACAGGAATGGATTGGCTACGTGGCCATTGAGCGCATCGAGGGTTCGTTTTACAATGTGATGGGCCTACCTACGCAAATGCTTTTCGAAGAATTAATTCAATTCAGCACAAAAATAGGCTATTAAAAGAGTGGAAGAAAAAGGCAAGAACGGCAAGTTCAGACTCGACCAGGTATTGGGAATCTCCATGGGGCATTTCCTCCACGATGTTTATTCGGCTTTTCTCACACCCTTGCTGCCGCTGTTCAAAGAAAAATTCGGTTTATCCTATCTCCTGCTCTCATCTCTGAGTCTGTACGGTCGTTTGCCCTCGCTTTTCAATCCCTTTATCGGCTTGCTTGCCGACCGGATTAAAATCCGCTATTTCGTTATTTTGATGCCGGGCGTTACCGCCGTCAGTATGAGCCTTTTGGGACTGGCACAAAGTTATTGGCAATTAAGCGCCCTGCTCTTTATCATGGGCTGGAGCGCGGCTCTGTTTCATGTGCCCGGGCCGGTGATGATCCGGCGGGTTTCGGGCGACCGCAGTGGCCTGGGCATGAGCTTTTATATGCTGGGCGGCGAACTGGCGCGCACCATCGGGCCCCTGTTTATCACCTCCGCGGTTTCCTGGTGGGGACTTGAAGGCAGTTGGCGCGTTATGCCCGTAGGTATTCTCGCTTCCGTTATCCTGTATTTTCATTTACGCGGACTTAAAGATGTGGATTATAAGCCCAAAGCCAAAGCGCATGGCGCCTGGACAGAGGTGGGCAAAAACAAAGCATTGTACAGCGCCCTGATGGGCTACACCTTTTCGCGCGGCATGGTGCGGGGCGTGTTTGTTACCCTAATTACCACCTATGTTTTCGTTAAAGGCGGCTCCCTTTGGGACGGAACCATCACCCTGATGATTATCCAGTTTTTCGGGGCCGTCGGGACACTGATGGCCGGTCATATTTCCGACAAAACCGGACGCCGCTTCGCCCTTCTGGTAATCGCCATTATTACCCCGCTGCTGTTGGCCCTTTTCAATTATACCGAAGGTTTTCTGAATACGGTGGTGCTGGCCTTTATCGGCCTGTTTATCTTCGGCTCCAATCCCATCCTTCTGGCGCTTGTGCAGGATATTAAAACCGACCGCCCCTCATTCAACAACGGAATTTTTATGACCATCAGTTTCGCTTTCGGAGCCATCGCCACAATTTTGGTCGGGAAAATAGCCGACCTGACCACACTGGATATGGTCTATACCCTTTCGCCCCTGTTCGCCCTTATCGCCATTCCCTTTGCCCTGATGATGCCCAAAGACCAGCCGCAAAACAAATAAAACCCTCGTCAAGCGGAGGAAGATTGCTGAATCCCAGTAAATTCCTTAAAATATGTTAATTAAACAATAAAAAAGAGCATCAATAGTTTTTTTCATAAATTCGTAGCCTTGAAAAATATGGTTTTCGAGCACGTATAGCAATATGCATTAACAAAAGCACAACAATTATAAAACAACCTATACATTAAATCCATGAAGCAATTTAAAAAGCTGAACAACATTTTGGGATGGATAGTATTTGCCATTGCATCAACGGTTTATATTATGACATCCGAACCCACCGCCAGTTTATGGGATTGTGGTGAATACATCGCGACAGCATACAAATTACAAGTAGGCCACCCTCCGGGAGCACCCTTTTTTCAATTAATGGGAAACTTCTTTTCCCTCTTCGCCCCGAACACGGCTTATGTGGCACGCATGATCAACACCATGTCGGCCCTGGCCAGCGGATTTACCATTTTATTCCTTTTCTGGACCATTACCCACTTCGCGCGTAAGATTCTGATTAAATCAGATACGGATTTTAATACCGGAAACTTAGTGGCTATTTTGGGTGCCGGACTGGTGGGCGCATTGGCTTATACATTTACCGATTCGTTTTGGTTTTCGGCGGTTGAGGGCGAGGTGTACGCCATGTCTTCATTCTTTACGGCCATTGTGTTTTGGGCCATGCTCAAATGGGAAGACGTAGCCGATAAGCGACACGGCTTCCGCTGGTTGATTCTGATTTCCTACCTGGTGGGACTGTCTATCGGTGTCCACCTTTTGAACTTGCTTACCATCCCCGCTTTGGTTTATATTTATTACTTCAAAAAATATACACCCACTACCAAAGGCATTATCCTTTCGGGTGTGATTTCCATAGTGCTTCTGGCTTTGGTAATGTATGGGGTAATTCCGTGGATTGTTATTCTGGCAGGTAGTTTCGAGCGTTTCTTCGTAAACAGCATCGGCTTGCCCTTCCATTGGGGAACACTGGTATATTTCCTCCTTCTGATTGCGGGCGTGGTGTATGGAATAATGTACACCCACAAACATAAAAAACTTGTTGCCAACACTATTTTGCTGGGATTTACCTTCCTGGTAATCGGTTATTCTTCTTTCTTTATCCTGGTGATTCGCTCCAATGCCAACACCCCGATTGACGAGAATAATCCTGAAGATGCCAGCAGTTTGCTCGCCTATCTGAACCGCGAACAATATGGTGACCGTCCGTTGTTTTACGGCCCCTATTATGTAGCCACTAAAAACGGATTGTATGAAGGAAAAGCAGGCGACAAAAGCCCTGTTTATACCAAATCATATTGCGTGGTGAATGAAAACCAACTGGAAAGCGGCACGCTTTATCTGACGGAGACCAAGCATTCACGCGGACTGATTAAGATTTTCCAATACGAAAATCAAGCACAAAAATATATTGAAGAACATCCGGATAAAAATTACAGCATCAAGCAAGCCTATGTAATTACGGATGAGCGGAAAGGAACGGTTCCGCACTATAACAAAGACTTCTGCACCATCTTCCCGAGGATGTACAGCGGACAGCGAAACCATCCCGATGTGTATAAGCAATATGTGTCGAAAGACGCCCCGAGAAAACGGGTGATGGTAAACAACCAGATGAAAACCTTCGTGGTGCCCACATTCGGTGATAACCTGAAATTCTTCTTTGAATATCAGATCGGCTGGATGTATATGCGCTACTTTATGTGGAACTTCGTAGGCCGGCAAAACGATATTCAAGGCCATGGCGACCGGCTGCACGGAAACTGGATTTCCGGAATCAGCTTTATAGATGATGCCCGTTTGGGCGATCAGTCGGATTTACCCGTCGAACTGCAAGGAAACAAAGGCCATAATACCTATTTCTTCCTGCCGCTGCTGCTGGGCTTGCTGGGACTTGTTTTCCAAATGCAACGGCACTATAAGGACGGCATCGTCGTTATCGCTCTCTTTATTATGACCGGACTGGCCATTGTGGTTTATCTGAATCAATATCCCTATCAACCGCGTGAGCGTGATTATGCCTATGTCGCCTCTTTTTACGCCTTTGCCATCTGGATTGGATTGGGTGTATTGGCACTTTACGAAGGACTGCGCAAAGTAGGAAATCCTGCTGCGGTTGCCGGAGCGATTACCCTGGTTACCTTAATCCTGGTACCCGGTGTGATGGCGCAGCAAAACTGGGACGACCACGACCGCTCGGGACGATACAACACCCTGAATGTGGCCAACAACTATCTGAACTCCTGCGCGCCGAACGCCATACTGTTTACCAATGGTGACAACGACACTTTCCCCTTATGGTATGCCCAGGAGGTGGAAGGCATTCGTACGGATATTAAGATTGTAAATCTGAGTCTGTTCAATACCGACTGGTATGTGGATCAGATGCGCCGCAAGACTTACGATGCCGACCCGATTCCGTTGAATATCGAACGCGACAAATATATTCAGGGAACAAACGATTATGCCTATATGTTTGTGGATAAACGCATCCGCGGCATTAACGATAAGAATCATATCGACCTGAAGAAAATTATGAACTTCTTCTTCAGCGGGAAAAACAAACTGAAATATAACGACGGTGTGATGCGTAATTATATCCCGACCAAGCATTTCTCTTTGGATGTGGATAGCGCGACTGTGGTTAATAACGGCACGGTAGCATTGAAAGATACCGCATTAATCGTGGATAAAATTAAATGGAGTGTGGGCAAAAGCGTGGTACAAAAGAACGACCTGATGATGATGGATATGCTGGCCAGTTTCGATTGGAACCGCCCGGTTTACTATGCCATTACCACCGGAGCCGACACCTACCTCGGACTTACCCATTACTTCCAGTTGGACGGATTGGCTTATCGCCTGGTACCGATTTATACCAAGCAGGGAAGTATTTACGGAAGCTACGGCCGGGTGAATACCGACATTCTGTACGACAACATTATGCACAAATTCCGTTACGACGGGCTGAATGATCCGGACATTTATTTCGATGAGCACCATATGCGCTCTATCCGCAATTACCGCAGCAATTTCGTTCGTCTGGCCAACGCCCTTTTGGACGAAGGCAAAAACGAAAAAGCGAAAAAGGTATTGGATAAGTGTATGGAAACCTTGCCCGAATACAATGTGCCCTACGATTACTTTATGATTCCGATTGCCGAAGGTTATTACCGTTTGGGTGAGAACGAAAAAGGGAATGAAATCATTAATCGATTGATTGAAATTTTCGACCACGATCTGGCTTATTATTTCAATAATTCGGAAACATCATCCGATTATTATAATGAGAAACGAAACGCGCTGTTTATTTTGCAGGAAACTTCGAATACGGCGAATAAATATCAGCAGACGGAATTGGGGAACAAGGCAAACGAAGCCTTTATGCGCTATGCCCAAATCTTTCAGCAAAGACGATAAATACTAATTTGTAAAAATACGCTCTTCAAAACAGGATTTTGGAGGGCGTATTTTTTTGAAAACAATACAGGAAAATGAAACACTTGCTACTTTTAAGCATCGGGCTATTTATGGGATTGCAGGCCTTTGCCGGCAATCTGCGTGTGGAATTGAGCCGGCTTGAGGAACACGGCGACACGATGTACTATCAGTCGAAACCCTTTAACGGAACAGGGGTGCTTAAGGCCGCGGACGGAAAAATAATTTTGGAAACCTCCTACCGCAACGGGCTGCCCAACGGGCCGGAGACCACCTATTATGCCAACGGCAACAAGCGCAGCGAGTCGATGATGAAAGACGGAAAGTATAACGGCAAGGTGATTCACTATTACGAAAACGGCAAAATCCAAAGCGCCGAAACCTATAAAGAGGATTTTAAATACGGTCCCGCGGTATATTATTACGAAAACGGCGCAAAAAAACGGGAGGGCATTTATTACGATTGTAAAGAAACCGGCCTGTGGACGGAATACTGGCCCAACGGAAGCAAAAAGGCGGAAGGCCGTTATGAGGAAGCGCAAAAAACCGGACTATGGCGGTACTGGGACGAAAAGGGGAAATTAATTAAAACGGAAGATTTTTCGAAAAAAGGAGTTTTGCCGGGCGGGTTTTAGTGCACTTTTGTTGCCACAAAATTCACTCCGTGAAATAAATACTTCTTCGCAAAGGCGTTTTTCTTCCATACCTTTTGCTCCTGTTCAATCAGAGCAGGAACCCCTTTCTTTTTCGCCACCTGCGGCGGATAAAGGCGCACATATTCCACCGAGTCGGCAACTAAGTGCAAATCGCTGTTGGCCAATTCTTCTTTCCATTGCTCAATACTGCGGATATTCTCATCGCCTATCAGGATATTCTTTTGCAATTTCTCATCATAGATTTCCTTTACCCTTTTATTTCCTCGTTTCAGAAACAAACGGGCCGAGTTCATCAGATTATTTCCGTTTTCCTCGCAGGCAATCAGTTTGCCGCCGGGCTTCAGGGTTGAATGAATGATTTGCAGGGCACGGTCCAAAGGTTCAAGGTGATGCAAAACATCCTGGGCGATTACCACATCATAAGCGGCGGCAGCAGGCGGACTGTCGAAAAGGTTTTCATAGGCCACCTCAAAACCACTCACATCACCGTATTGCGCCCAAAAATCAAAGCGCCTGGCGATTTGGTCGTAATAAAACTCGATGGTGGTGCCGTAAACTTTGTAGCCGTTCAGGGCCAGAAAAAAACCGGTGGTGCCATAGCCGCAGCCCACGTCGAAAATACGCGAATCGGTACTTCCTGCATTATCGGCAATATACTGTAAGCGCTGAATAAAATAGGCCTTGCGGAATTCGAAAAGCGACTCATTATTCAAAAATCGATAATACGCCCGCATCTCGGGGTGGGCCTCAAGTTCTTTCAGGAAAATATCGAAAAAAGCGTCAACAGTCATAGCTTAGCAATAGTTGAGCAGCAAAGGTACATTATTTTTCGGCTGAGCATTTTTCAAAACTTCATCCGTATTTGGGCGGTAATTTCGGAACGCGTATTGCCCTCTATTTCCTCCAGGCCCGAGCCGATTACATCGCGGTTGTTGTAATAGGTTTGCGCATAATGCAACCAAAAAGTCATATGGGCATTCAGTTTATAGCTCAGCAAAATATAAAAGCGCGAACCCTGATAATAGTAGGCCGGCACACTAAAGCGGTACAGCACATTGTTTTCGTAGGCATAGATGCGCGTATCATAATCGTCGGTATTAAACAGGGCGTAGCGCAGAGTTACCACAAGCGGAAGGGCGTCGGGCCGGAACTGCACATCCTGATACATTAAATAGCCGTTACTCTGCGCCCCGGGCTGATGCTGATATTTTGAAAACTCCACCCTGCTTTTCAGGCGCAATTGGTGAAAAGGCGAATAGTTCAGATGGACACGCAGACTTTGGCGGCGCTTGTCGGTAACTTCGCGCAACAGCACATCCTCCTCAGATGAATTGAGCATTTTATCTTCGTTGCGGTAGCGCAAATTGAAATTAAAATGCCGGTTCATCCGGTATTCGTACAATATGGAAAACTCGTCGCCATGGGAAGGCCTGTCGACACGATAACTGAGCCACGGAAAAGTAAACACATCATAATACAGCTTGAAATTGCTCGATGTGCCCACATTAACCACCGCGCCCATATAAATACCGCTTTCGTTTTGCGGACGGCTGCTTTCGGCAAACGGAACGGCATAAAAAACCTGATAATCGCGGGCGAAATTGCGGTAGAGCAAGCTCAGCGTCAGGCGCGGACTGAGGTTGAAAATTCCTCCGGCCAGCATTGCCTTTCCGCCGTTTTGACTCATCGAAAACTCCCCGAAAACACTCATATATTTATTGGCGTAGGAAGCGTCCAGGCCCGCGTTAAAATTATTATCACCCTGAAAATCAAAAATCTGATACGGGGCCGGGTCTTTTATCAATTCAATATTATACAAACTTTTATATGCCGTTACCCCCATGCGGAACCCGCGATGGCGATAGGATAAATTGCCGCCGAAAATCTGCTCGTTTACGGCCCCTTTCTTGGCCACTTCATTCGGGGTGCGGTGCATGCCGCTTTCGGTGATGCTCGAAAAAATGTATTCCTCATTATCCAGGCTGTCGCGCTGCCTTAGTCCGGCATCCACATTTTTGTTGGAATAAAAAGCCGTCAGTTCCACATCCGTGAAAAGCTC
The DNA here is from genome assembly GCA_964442545.1 of uncultured Prolixibacteraceae bacterium. GTDB lineage: Bacteria > Bacteroidota > Bacteroidia > Bacteroidales > UBA1556 > UBA6267. Next base: position 21,740 of record CAYUAN010000050.1, read on the forward strand.
GTAGGTGGCCGCCGCACCGCGAAAAAACAGATTTTCGTTGGCGGAGGTATTGGGGCGCACACCGCGCTGCCGCTTTTGAATACCGATGGCCGCCGCCGATTTACCGAAGGCCAGTCCCGACCACAAGGTAAGCCCCTGTCCAAATTCCAGGTGGTAATCGCCCAGAGCCAAAGCTTTTAAGCGACCCTGGTCGCGTACAAAAAAATGAGCCGAATAAAAATCAAATCCATAAGGATTATTGCCGGTAAAAAATTCCTCTCCGGCATCTTTTTCGCCCAGAAATCCCAAACTCATTTTATTGCTGTAATGGTATTTATAGCGCAGATACAGCTTATTCGGGTCGCCGAGATAGCGGGAATTGGGATTGGCCGCCAAAGCCGAATCGCTTATGGGACTATAGCCCTTTTGCTCTTGCAAAACCCGCCCGTAGCGCATAATAATCTGATGCCTTCCGTAGCGCATCATACTTTTGAATTTCGGGCCGCTTGTGGCGCGTGAGGGCGCAATGGTGATATAGGGCCGGATGCTGTAAATCAAATCCATATAAAAGCCCTCGATGTTTTTCAGTTCGTAAATAGTGGTAAAATCACCATTCTTTCGTCGGAAATCGAGTAGCGCTTGTATCTGGGCGTCATTCAAAAAAAGCAGTTGCTCCAGCTCATCTATGGTCGCCGTATTCAGATTGATGGGATTTTTGGCCAGGAAGGAAAAATGTTCAAACAATTCGGAATAGTCCAGATTGGCATCCACGCGTTCGGTCAGCTCCTCGATACTGCGCTCAATTTGCTCTTTGCTCGCGGCGGTTTCCTGGGCAAACACAAGCGCCGGAATGGCCAGCAGCACCAGCAAAAAACCGATATGAACAAACGCCCTTTTCATCGCTTAAAATTCGTAGGTGGCTGATACTTGCGGACTGTAGCCCAAAACCTGATGCATGGAGGAGGCGAAATCCAGGGTAAAGCCTTTCAGATGCAGGCCCACGCCAAAACTGAAAATATTGGGATTATTGGACATTCCGACACGCAGATACATCAGGTCCATCACATTGTATTCCACGCCGGCTTTCAATACCAGAGGATTAATCATATCGCTCTCGGCCTCAATGGCCGCCACAAAACCATAACGCAAATTCCAATTAAGCCCGATATTCAACACAGCGGGGATTCGCTCGTCATCATAATCACTTAATTTGGCTTTTATCGGATTAAATACATGAGCGCCCAGACTTAAATCATCCGTGATTTTCGCCATCAGCCCCACCTCAAAAGTTATCATGGACTTGCTACCGTAATCGTAGGCGATAAAGGTATTCAGGTAATCGAGCTGCACCCCGAGGGAGAAGCGTTTTCCCAGCGCCTTGCCATAAGCCAGCCCGATGCGCTTTTCGTTAAAATCGGAATAGCCGCTATAGCTGACATTCAGCCCGAAGCCGCCCATTTTGGTTTTTACAATCGCCGAAAACTGATTATAGTTCAGCTTATTGAGCATAAAGTGGTTTTCATAATAAAAGCCTACTCCTGATTTTTCGACAAAACCCAGGCCCGCCTGATTATTATATACTGACCAGAAATCGTAAGAAGCAACCCCCGTGCGCCCCATGGCCGCGCTGCGACCGCCGGATATTGCCAAGGTATTTTGTGCCAATAGCGGAGACAGGCTAACTAAAGCAAAGAATAAAAAGAGTAAAAAAACACGCATGTGCAGCCGTTTTTGTTATGACTGCCCTAAATTAGCTAAAATGATTATTGATTGGGAAGTTTATTGGGATTATTTTTCAGTCGCATTCTTACCATGCCGTTATTTCTTAAATTTTTGTTTCCGGTATTTCGCCCCAAGCCATTGTCCCAGAAAAAAAGCGAAAATCATAAAAGGATAGGTCCACCACTGAAAACCCAGTTCGAAATACAGGCGCAGAAAAACCACCCCCGGAATAGGCAGATGCACCGCCAGAAACCATTGCAGCGAAAATTTCTTTACCCCTTGCCGCCAATAGCCGAAAGGCAAGTTCATGATAAATACCAATAGCAATACGATTATCAGGTTTTCAATATTTTGCATGGAGTAAAAATAGCCATTATTACAAAACAAAAAAGCCCTGCCGTAAAACGACAGGGCTTTTAATATCAGTTGCCGGATAGTTATTCGGCCAGAATTTTTACGTGGTTGTTTGCTACCTCAATCACACCCCCGTTAACCGGAACCATATGTTCCTTTTTCTTCGGGTCAATAACTTTGATTTCTCCTTCACCAAGAATGGAAACCAAAGGCGCGTGATGATCCAGTATCTCAAAACTTCCGTCAATTCCGGGCAGGCGAACCAAATCGGCCTCGCCTTCGAAAACTACTTTATCCGGTGTTATAATCTCTACAATCATAATTCAATAATTATTTGGCGTCAGCCAGCATTTTCTTACCCTTCTCAATAGCTTCCTCAATCGTACCAACCAGGTTGAAAGCAGCTTCTGGATATTCATCCACTTCACCGTCCATAATCATATTAAAACCTTTGATGGTTTCTTCGATGCTCACAACACAACCGGGGATTCCGGTAAACTGCTCGGCAACGTGGAAGGGCTGAGAGAGGAAACGCTGTACACGACGTGCGCGGTGTACCACCAATTTGTCCTCGTCACTCAATTCATCCATACCCAAAATAGCGATGATATCCTGCAATTCCTTATAGCGTTGCAGCAACATCTTTACGCGCTGTGCCGTATTGTAATGCTCCTCGCCCACAATCTCCGGCGTAAGAATACGGGAAGTAGAATCCAGCGGGTCCACAGCGGGATAAATTCCC
>CAYUAN010000051.1:0-9593 GCA_964442545.1 uncultured Prolixibacteraceae bacterium
AGAAAACCGATGTGGATTTTATCGATGATGTAAATTCGGTTGCGCAAAACGGTGCTTTGGAAGTAAATAAATGGGGCGATATTGCCGCTGATCCCAAGACTTTGCAAACCGGAATTCCTTCGATGTTTGCCGCGGGTGACGGGGTAACCGGCGCCGCAACCATTATTGAGGCCATCGCTCAGGCAAAAATCGCTTCCCGTTCTTGCCATCAGTATTTGATGGGCGAGGAGATTGTGCCGGAGCATAAACCCTTTGTCAGTAAAAAAGCGAACTTTAAGAAGTTGGGCAAGGAAGATTTTGAACCCTTCTATGAGCATCAAAAACGGGAAGAAATGCCTGTATTGCCCCCTAACGACCGCGTAAACTTTAAGGAAGTGGAATTGGGCTATACCGAAGAGCAATGCCTTACCGAGGCACAGCGCTGCCTGGAATGCGGTTGTGGCGAGTTTTTCGATTGCGACTTACAAAAGTATGCCGATGAATACGGCTCGGAACAGGAGAAATATGCCGGGGAATATAATGAGTATCATATTGATTTCTCGCATCCCTACATCGAGATTGATAACAACAAATGTATTCTTTGCTCGCGCTGTATCCGTATCTGTAACGAAGTGGTGGGCGCCAATGCTTTAGGACTGGTAAATCGTGGATTCAGCACTTATGTGGCCCCGAGTTTGGGTGGTTCGCTAACCGAAACCAATTGCGAAAGCTGCGGTATGTGTATCGATACTTGTCCGACAGGCGCAATGCGTGAGAATCTGATCTTTAAGCCGGGCCCGGTTAAGTTGGAGGCATTGACTACGATAGATAATTACGGCTCTGAAGGGGTAAGTATCAAACTGATGTCGCATAAGAAAAAGTTTGTGATGGGCGTTGAAGGTGCCGAAGGCCGGGTAAATAAGCTGGGTAGCATCGGGCGTCGTCCGAAATTCGGTTATCATATCTATAATGATACTTCACGTATAACCAAGCCCTTATTGAAAAAAGACGGTAAGTTTGTGGAAATCGGCTTTGATGAAGCTTATAAGATAATTGCGAAAAAAATAAAGGCGGTGGAAGCCGAAAAGAATATTTTCTTTGCCGGAGCACGCCTGAGTAATGAGGAGATATATCTGATTCAAAAGCTTGCCCGTCAGGGTGTAAAGACGCCATGGGTTTCCAATTTCCACTATATGGGTCGCGGAAACGGCTATGCGATTAATTCGGTGGCCAATGTGCCATTCGAGCAGTTGAAGGATGCTTCGCGCATTTACCTCTTCGGTGCCGAACTGATTGATGACCATGATTATGTGGGCTTTTTGGTGAATAATGCCAAAGTGAAAAGCTGGGTAGTGGTGGATATGCTGACAACCAAGCAAGATACAGGAATGCGCCATAAGGTGGATTCGCTTCGTGTGATTGACAACTATTATTATTTCGTTAAGGCGGCTAATCATTATTTGTTGGCAAACGGCTTACAAAATCAGATGTTTATCGACACGCGAACGGAAGGTTTCGAAGCCTACAAAGAGGCCGTTTTGAAGGAAGATTTTACGGAGCTCTGTGCCAAAGCCGGAATCAGCGAAGACGCCATGTCCGTTTGGGTACGTCATTATAATGACGAGCAGAATGCCGTATTGATTTTCTCGGAAAAGTACGCTACGATGGAAACTTCGCGCGAATTGTATAATCTGGCCATGATTACCGGAAAGCTTGGCAAAACCGCTTCCGGCCTGATGCCTTTGAAAGAGAAAAACAATGCGCAAGGAATATTTGATATGGGCGCGTTTGCCTGCCTGGGTGTAGGCGGTGTGCGCAATGATTTTGAGCCTGCCAAGAAGGTTCCGGCCAAGTTTGCCGATGGAGAATTTGCCAATGTATTTATTTTCGGTGAAGACCCGGTGGGTACCGCGATTGACGGAGGAGCAGAAGTACGCAGCTGGCTGGAAAAAGCCGACTTTGTGCTTGTTCAGGAATATTTTGAAACCGAAACCACCAAACTGGCCGATTTGATTCTTCCGGCTTCATTCCCGGTTGAAACGGATGGCAGTTTTACCAATACCCAAAAAGTATTGCAGCAGTTTAGTGCGCAAATGCCCGCAGCAGTGGAGCAGGTAGGATGGGAGCAGTTGGTTGAACTGGCCAAATATTTCGGCTTAAACGGATTGAATTCCGCAGAGGAAGTGTTTATGGAGTTTGTGAGCCGGTTGCCGCAAACGGAAATCGACCGCTATGAATTCCATATCGGAACTGAGGACAGTCCCGCACCTAAGTTTAATTATGGCGTGGATGCGATAATGATGCGTTTTGATAAGGAATTTGAATCTTCCTTTCAAAATTAAAATGACTTCTTAATAAAATCGCCGGCTCTTGGAGCCGGCGATTTTTTTGTCTGAAAACGCTGAACAATTTTTGGAAATCATTTCCAAAGAAGTGCTAAGCGAAAAATTTATCAATAACTTCCTTTAGTATTTCGCTATGGTCGAATGCCAGATCCGGGATTTCTTCCAAAGGAAACCAGCGTGCTTCGGCCGCGTCATCGCCACCTTTTGGATTATAGTCTTTCGTATTGCTAATTAAAGCGGTAAAAAGCGTGGAAATCGTTCTGCCACGCGGGTCGCGCCCTAAGGCTCCGTATGTTTTAAACTGTTCCAAACTGAGGCCGCTTATTCCGGTTTCCTCTTCCAGTTCCCGAATGATTGCTTCTTCCGGTGTTTCGTCCATATCCATAAAACCTCCGGGGAAAGCCCATTTACCGGCAAAGGGATCATGTGCTCTGCGTATAAGCAGGACTTTGCGCTCATCTACTGAAATCAGCGCTGCATCCACCGTATAAGCCGGACGCGGGTATTCGTAACAATAGTTTCCTTGTGCCATGTTAAGTTGATTTATGCAGGGCTAAGATACGGATTAAAGCAATCTTGGAAAAGCTTTAGCTGTATTTACGAAAATGCGAATAACAAAAAATCCCCACCGGATTAGCGGTGAGGATTTTGAATAATGTTTTTGTTCAAGCTCTATTTAGCATAGGCGATTGAACGTGTTTCCCTGATTACGGTAATCTTAATCTGTCCGGGATAAGTCATTTCTTCCTGTATCTTTTTGGATAATTCGAACGAAATCTTGCTTGCTTCGGCATCGCTAACCTTGTCGGCTCCAACGATTACACGTAACTCGCGACCTGCCTGAATAGCGTATGTTTTAATTACACCGGGGAAGTTCAATGCGTGATTTTCCAGTTCTTTCAGGCGGTTGATATAAGCCTCGGCCACCTCGCGACGGGCACCCGGACGGGCACCCGATATGGCATCACAAACTTGCGTTATCGGAGCCAAAAGGGTAGTCATCTCAATCTCATCATGGTGTGAACCAATGGCATTGCATACTTCGGGATGCTCTTTGTATTTCTCGGCTAGTTTCATGCCGAAAATAGCGTGAGGTAATTCCGGCTCATGATCCGGCACCTTGCCGATATCATGCAACAGTCCGGCACGCTTGGCTAATTTGGGATTCAGACCCAGTTCAGAAGCCATGGTAGCACACAGATTGGCTACTTCGCGCGAGTGTTGCAACAGGTTTTGTCCGTAAGATGAACGATACTTCATACGGCCCACCATACGCAGTAATTCGGGATGCATTCCGTGGATTCCCAGGTCGATGGCCGTGCGCTTACCGATTTCCATAATCTCCTGCTCAATCTGTTTTTTTGTTTTGGCTACCACTTCCTCGATACGGGCAGGGTGAATACGGCCGTCACTTACCAGTTTATGCAGGCTCAGGCGGGCAATCTCACGGCGTACCGGATCAAATCCGGAAAGGATAATCGCTTCGGGGGTGTCGTCCACGATAATCTCAATGCCTGTAGCGGCCTCAAGGGCACGAATATTACGTCCTTCACGGCCGATGATCCGGCCTTTAATTTCGTCATTTTCAATATTGAATACGGAAACGGAGTTTTCAATGGCATGCTCGGTAGCCGTGCGTTGTATGGTTTGAATTACAATGCGACGCGCCTCTTGGTTTGCGGATGCTTTAGCCTCTTCCATGGCATCATTAATATAGGCCATGGCATCGGTTTTTGCCTCATTTTTAATAGCCTCAACCAACTCCTCTTTTGCTTGTTCGGCGGATAAGCCCGAAATAGTTTCCAACTGCTCAACCTGCTGACGGTGCATCTTTTCCAGCTCCTCTTCACGCTTTTGCAGACGTTCAAACTGTTGTTGCACGGCATCTTTCTGGTTTTTCAAGTCGCGCTGATTTCGTTTCAGCTCCTCCAGTTTTTGATTCAAACTGTTTTCCTTCTGCTTGATGCGGTTTTCGTTGCGTTGAATTTGTGAATTCTTTTCATTCACATAACTTTCATGCTTCGATTTCAGCTTTAGAATTTCTTCTTTGGCTTCCAGAATCTTGTTTTTCTTGATTACTTCCGCTTCGGCTTTGGCCTCACTGATAATGCCCTGACCTTTCTTTCCGGTTTGCTTTTTAACGACAAAAAAGGTAACAAACATCCCGATTAGGAGGGAAACTACCGCCGTTATGCCCATGTATAAATATTCCATTTTTTCCAGTTTTTAACCAGAACTTAAAATTGCGGAGAACAGTTTAAGGAGAGGAATTTTATAAATAAAAACCCGACCATTTTGAAGTATTTAAACCCCAAATTGACATGGGTAGGGATGCCTGAATCTTCGAACGTCCACTGATTTCCAGAAGGAAATTCCGCCGAAACGGATGAGGCCTGTTCTAGGACTCTTTTAAGAGCTTGTCCCTAATTGAGTAACTGTTGAGCTTAACATACTGTAAGTCAAAATGGTTCGGGTCAAAATTTATAAGAACTTTCTTTACTCTGAGAGAATTTTGTCAATTTCTTTTAATTTGTCAAATACCGTATGACTCATGCTTTCGCTTTGGTCTTTGGTATTCAACAATTCGCTGGTGTGCATCAAGGCTGTCATAGCCAACAAGTCCTGCTTGTCTTTGAATGCGTAGTTTCCCGCGAATTCATCTAGTTTATTATTAATCAATACAGCGGCTTTGCGTACGTTTTCTTCGTCTTTTGCTTCGACGTATAATCTGTATGTCCTGCCGGCTATATTTACCGAAATTGCAAATTCTTCCATCAGAGTTCTTTAACTGTTCAGTAAAGCGATGCAGCGGTCGATTTCTTTGATATAAAAATCAAGTTGTCGAATCGCTTCTTTATTATTATCATCACTTTCAATAGTCTTCGCTATCTTAAGAACTTGGTGTTTTTCTTTTAATTCGTTAATTTTTTGTTTTTGTTTTTCAACCTCAGCCCGCAAATCATTAATCTGACTCTTGAGCTGTGAATTCTCCTCTTCGAGCTTTCTTTTCCATTCCACCAATTTTTTGCTTCGTTCCTCAATTTGAGTCACTAACTTATCCAATTCACTCATTTGCTCGTTGATTCGATATTCAAGGCAAATATAATGATTTTTTATGGGAAGTCAAGCATACTCACTCAGATTTTTTAATACATGCTTGTTGATAATTCTAAAAATATGCAGCTGTTTTCCATGTCTATAATTCCCCTGAACAGATTTTTTATTTCTTAAATGGTTTAGGTTGAAAATAATGTATTTTTGCTGCAAGAGAAACGATTACTATGCTTCGAAAAATTTATATACAAAATTATGCCCTGATTCGTGAACTGGAATTGGAATTTGGCTCCGGCTTGAATATAATTACCGGCGAAACGGGCGCAGGTAAATCCATTATTATCGGAGCATTGGGGCTAATTCTGGGTAATCGGGCAGATTTGGGCGTTTTGTCGGATAAAAATAAAAAGTGTATTGTTGAGGCGGTATTTGATATGCCGGATGCACTGACGAATTACTTTGAAGCTCAGGATTTGGATATTGAAGAAAAACTGGTCATTCGGCGCCAAATTAATCCTGCCGGTAAATCCAGGGCGTTTGTCAACGATATTCCGGTCAAACTACCGCTTTTAAAAGACATTTGTTCTTCGCTGATTGATGTAAATACTCAATTTCAGACCTATCGCCTTAATAATCCCGCTGAACAGTTGAAATTACTGGATACTTATGCCGGAACATCGGAATTGCTCAAACAATACCAATCGGATTTTTATCATTTGAAAGAGTTGCAGCGCGAGTTGGTCGAAATAGAAGAGCGGGAACGCAAACTGAAGGCCGAACGCGATTATTTACAATTTCAGTATGATGAATTGGAGCAGGCTGGATTGAAAGCAGGGGAGTTTACTGCATTGGAGCAGGAGTTGGAAATTCAAACCAATGCCGAAGAAATAAAATCCAATCTGTTTACGGCGGGAAATCTGCTTGGTTCCGACGAATCACCGGTATCGGCTGCACTTTTCGAGGCCGCTTCCTTAATCAAGCGTATCGAAGATTATCATCCCGATTATAAGGAATTGAGCAATCGTTTACAAAGTGTTATTGTTGAGTTGCAAGATTTGGCGCAAGGTTTCGAATCCGGAGCCGATGAGGTGGATTATAATCCGCAACGCCTGGAGGAGATCAATAAACGTTTGGATTTATTGAATCATTTGTTGCAAAAGCATAGTTTGCAGACTGTTGAAGACTTGATTTCATTGCAAAAGCAATTGGAAGAGCAATTGCTGAGTTTCGAAAAGATAGAATCGGACAAGGATGCTTTACGGAAAAATATCGAGCTTTATTTAGATAAAACAGAGAAATTATCGGTTGAAATCAGCAAAATGCGCCGACAAGTGATCCCTGAAGTTGAAAAGAAAGTAAAAGAAAAACTGGCTCAGCTGGGTATGAAATCTGCGACATTCAAAATATCTGCGGAGCCTCTGCCTGAAGCGGGAATTTCGGGTAAAGACCGGATCAGCTTTTTGTTTTCAGCCAACAAAGGAATAGCTGTAGCACCGATGGCGAAAATTGCTTCAGGAGGAGAATTGTCGCGCCTGATGCTGACCCTTATTAATGTTTTAAGCACCCGCCGCACGGTGTCCAGCATTGTTTTTGACGAGATTGACAGTGGTGTTTCGGGCGATATTGCAGGAATGGTCGGGCAGTTGATGAAACAAATGGGCCGTAATATGCAGATTATCGCCATTACGCATCTGGCACAAATTGCCGCCAAAGGCGATGCACATTATAAGGTGTATAAATACGAAGAGGATGATACCACATACTCAGGAATTATCCGCCTGACGGATACGGAGCGTGTGGATGAAATCAGTTTGATGATTAGCGGAAAACAAAAGACCGAGGCTGCTCGGCGTACCGCTAAAGAGTTGATGGAGTAAGAGGGCGGTACGATAAATCAGCGATGATTTATAAAACGGTATTCATTTACCTAATCGGATAAATATCCTATCTTTGCAAAATAAATGGTGGAAATCCCGGGTGGTTTTCAAAAATCAGAAAATACAATCATATGGCTTATAATTTATTAAAAGGAAAAAAAGGAATTATCTTCGGTGCATTGGATCATGATTCCATTGCATGGAAAGTAGCAGAACATGCGCATGAAGAAGGCGCCACATTTACATTGTCCAATACCCCTTTAGCACTCCGTTTCGGGGAAATAAAGGAATTGGCTGAGAAAACCGGCTCGGAAATTATTATGGCTGATGCCACTAATGTGGAAGATTTGGAGAAGGTTATTTCAAAATCTATGGAGGTATTGGGTGGCAAGCTCGATTTTATCCTGCATTCTATCGGTATGTCGATGAACGTACGTAAAGGATTGGCTTATGATGAGTTGAACTATGATTTCTACCACAAAACAATTGATGTTTCGGCCATGTCGTTTCATAAAGTTTTGCAGGTAGCCCGCAAACTGGACGCCATCAACGAATGGGGTTCTGTTGTGGCTTTGACATACGTTGCCGCCCAACGTACTCTTTTCCGTTATAATGATATGGCGGATGCCAAAGCGATGTTGGAATCCATTGCCCGCAGTTTCGGGTATATTTACGGACGTGATAAAAAGATTCGTGTAAATACGATATCGCAATCACCGACTATTACCACAGCGGGTAAAGGGGTTAAAGGTATTGACAACCTGATTGATTTTACCGAGCGTATGTCGCCTTTAGGTAATGCCACCGCTGACGAATGTGCCGATTATTGTGTGGTAATGTTTTCGGATTTAACGCGTAAGGTTACGATGCAGAATCTCTATCATGATGGAGGATTCTCCAGTATGGGTATGAGTTACCGGGCGATGAAAATGTATAATAAAAGCATCGAACAATCTTTAAAAGACGGCTCGTTACAAATAGACGATTAATAAAATATAGCGCATAATTAATGTGAAATCGCTATTGCCGGAGAAGGCAGTAGCGATTTTTTTTGTAACAAGTTTAAGCTACGGGCGTACAAATTGTTTGAATAAAGGTTTTTCGTAGTTTGTTATGAGCAAAAAATATAATCATTTTTACAGCGCACTTCTTTTAATCATCCTTATGATTACGCCCGTGGCAACTTCGGCTCAGGGCAATTTCAAGAATGAGGAGCAAATGATAAAAGAAGCGAACGAACTCTTTGAAAATGAGGAGTACGTGAAAGCTTATGAATATTATCAGACGTTATTAAGTAACCATCGTGATAATATTGAATATACATACCGTTTTGGAGTATGTATGTTATATAGTGATAAGCGGGATAAGAGTAAACCGATTAAATATCTGGAAAAAGCTGCCCAATCGCCGGAGATTGACGTTAAAGTATTCTATTTTTTGGGAAAGGCATACCACCAAAACTACCGTTTTAATGAAGCTAAGGTAATGTACCAGCGCTACAAAAACGAAGCGAAATCAAAGGTGGTGGAAAAATATGATATCGATCGCCGTATTCAGGAATGTGATAATGGCCTGGCACTTTTATCACATTTTCACCTTTTATATGTGGTAAATAAGGTTGAAGTAAAAGAATCTACATTTTACCGGGCCTATGATATGAGTAATTCCGGGGGGATGGTTATTATGATGCCCGAAGAATTAAAAACCAAATACGATAAAAAACACAATGATGAACGAACGGCCTTTTATATTCCTTCCAATCGTATTTTGTATTTCTCCAGTTACGGACTGAAAAATGTGAGCGGAAAAGATATTTACCGTGCCCATCAGTTACCGGACGGCGGATGGTCGGCCCCGGAAAAACTGGGTGCCAATATCAATACCAAATATGATGAGGCATATCCTTTTGTTACCCACGATGGTTTGGTGCTGTATTTCAGCTCAAAAGGCCATAACAGTATGGGGGGATATGATATTTTTAAGTCGGAATTTAATACGGGCAGCTTTGATTGGAGTGAGCCGGAAAACCTTAATTTCCCGATAAATACTCCCTTTGATGATTTGTTTTTTGTGCCCGATACGGCAGATAGGTTTGCTAATTTTTCTTCCACACGCAGCAGCGTGAGCGGTTTGATTTACGTCTATAAAATCGGATTGGAAAAACAACCGGAAGAGGAAAACTTTGCTAAAGCATTAACCGAGAGTAAAAATCCGGAGCAAGCAGTAGCCCTTATTAAAGAAGTGGCGGAACTGAAGACCAATGTAAATGTCAGTGAGTATAAAAAGAAGATTGCTCAGATTAGCGATACGACATTGGCAAGCACGGAAATGGAGGGTA
>CAYUAN010000052.1:0-2579 GCA_964442545.1 uncultured Prolixibacteraceae bacterium
GGATGCCCGCCAAAAGTAGTGATATGACCCAATACCGGATTATATGTCAGTGATTTCATAATTTTATTGGAAGAAACAAAGGCGCCAATCGGCATACCTCCGCCCATGGCTTTGGCAATGGTGAAAATATCGGGTGTTACCCCGTATTTCTGAAAGGCGAATAAAGCTCCGGTCCGGCCGAAGCCGGTTTGAATCTCATCAAAAATCAATAAGGCCCCGTTTTGATCACATTGTTTTCGAAGTTTGCCCAAAAAATTATGCTCCGGACTAATAATACCACCTTCTCCCTGAACAGGTTCCACAAGAACACAGGCGGTTTTACTATCTATTTTTTTAAGGTCTTCCTCATTGTTAAATTCAAGGAAATGAATATCGGGCAGGAGTGGGCGGTAAGCGGTTTTGAAAAATTCACTTCCCATTACACTCATCGCTCCGTGTGTGCTTCCATGGTAAGCATTTTTAAAAGCAAAAATCTTAGTCCGGCCCGTAAAGCGTTTCGCCAGTTTCAGTGCGCCTTCGATGGCTTCACTGCCGGAATTTACAAAGTATGTAGTATCCAGAGGTTCTGGAATATTGTTTGCCAACAATTCGGCAAAACGTACCTGCGGTTCCTGAATAAACTCACCATAAACCATCAGGTGCGAATATTTATCCAATTGATCTTTTACGGCTTTGATAATTCTCGGGTGTTTGTGCCCCAGATTGCTTACCGAAACTCCTGATACCAGATCGATATAATCTTTCCCTTCTTTATCGTAAAGAAATACTCCTTCTGAGTTTGTTATTTCAATTCCAATAGGTTCGTCAGAGGTGCGCCCCTGATAATCGTAGAATAATTGCTTTAGCGATGGCATAATTTAGGTTCAATAACATTAATAAATAATGGAGGTGTCGCCCAAACCTTCCCGTATAATCTTTATCTCATCTGAGCTGCAGTCGATAATAGTGGAAGGGATATTTTCTCCCGGGCCCCCATCAATAACGATATCCACTTTGTCTTTGTATGCATCATAGATATCCTCCGGATCGGGCATATAATCCAATATTTTATCCTCGTGGTGCAGGGAAGTGGACAGAATGGGATTACCTAAATCGGCGACTATAGCCTGGGCGATACCGTTATCAGGTACGCGAATACCCACCGTTTTCTTTTTGTGTTGAAACAATTTTGGTACCCTGCTGTTTGCCGGTAGTATAAAGGTGTAAGGGCCCGGAAATGCTTTACGCATTATACGGAAAATATGATTGGCAATAGGTTTTGAATAGTCGGAAAGATTACTCAAATCGCGGCAAACAATCGAGAAATTATTCCGTTTTGGATCTAATCCTTTTAGTCGCGCAATGCGCTCGACGGCTTTTTGTTTGTAAATATCGCAACCAAAAGAATACACCGTGTCGGTCGGGTAGATAATTATCCCCCCGTCCCGCAAACATTCCACTATGGTTTTCAGATGTTTCTCCGATGGATTTTCTTCATATAATTTTAGTAACATGACTTTCAGTTTTGATGATATTTAACCTTACAAATATACGAAAATGCATGCTTAAAATGAATAATAAAAAATTCGATTTAGGGCTCAGATTTTTTTACTAATATTGTAATCGATTAAAATTAATCATAAATTAAAAAATAATCACATGAAAAGAATTTCACTTAGAATCGTATTATTGAGCGTAATGGTTCTGTTTTCTGGAATGGGTTTGTTTGCTCAATTACAACTGTTAAGCGGATTGCCCGGAGGTACTTATGAAAGTCTGGCCAAAGACATTCAAAAATATTCCACGCAAAAAGTAACGGTATTAACCTCGGCCGGTAGTGTGGATAATTATAATCAATTGATTTCGGATGATAACTCTATTAATGCAACATTCTTGCAGTATGATGTTTTGTTGGCAAACGAAATGAAAACTCCGGAAATCAGAAATGATTTGCGTGTGTTATTACCGCTGTTTTTGGACGAAGAGATTCATCTGATTGCCAAAAAAGGTTCCGGCATTGAGAGTCTGAGCGATTTACGCGGAAAGCGGGTAGGAGTGGGAACAAAAGAGCAAGGGACCTATGTTACCGCAACCACAATTAAGCAACGTACGGGAATTGCCTGGGAAGATGTGGAAATCAGTTCAAACGATGCATATCAGCAATTGATTGACGGAAAAATTGACGCTTATTTTTATGTTGGGGGCGCTCCGGTAGCTTCATTGGCTAAATTGGGAGCAGATGCACCTATTATGTTGGTTAATATTAAGCATAAGGCCTTGAAAGATATTTATCGTAAAAAGAAAATCTCCGGAGGAACTTATGCATGGCAACAGAAGAGTATATCGACTTTTGCGGTGCCCACATTATTGGTGGTGAAAGTGAAGGATATGAGTGATGATACGCAAATTAAGTTCAATACCCTGCTCAAAGATGTGGAAGAGCATATCAATGAAATGCAAGACAACGGCCATGTGAAATGGAAAGATGTTTATTTTAAAAACCAGGATATCGACTGGCCTTATTATTATGCTCGTCCGGTAGTGAAGAATACTAAAGGTACAGGCACGGATGATTAAAGCCTGAAGAAAAAACAAAAAAA
>CAYUAN010000053.1:0-4214 GCA_964442545.1 uncultured Prolixibacteraceae bacterium
GGTATAGGTGGCCGGATTGGAGCGTGGGGTGCGCCCGATTGGACTTTGGTCAATGGCAATCACCTGCTTAATTTCCGCACGGCCCGAAACAATATGAGCGCTCTGCTCCTTTTGCATTTCCCCGGCCAGACAGTGCAACACCAACGAGCTTTTTCCACTGCCCGAAACTCCGCAAACCACATTCAAGGCACCCAAAAGAAAATCGGCGGAAACATTTTGCAAATTATGCACCGTGGCCCCGCGAATGCTCAGGAAATTTTGCTCCCGGCCTTGTACCTCTTGTGAGATAGAATCTTTTTCGGCCCGTTCAAAATATTCTTTTGTTAAGCTTCCGCTCAGGGGGTTCCTGATAAATTCCTGTGCAGGCCCGTTAAACAAAACCTCGCCCCCCTCCGTTCCGGCTTTGGGGCCGATATCTACAATCCAGTCCACCGCGGGGATAAAATCCTGCTCGTGCTCAATGACCATCACCGTATTCCCTTTATCCACCAGCCGCCGCAGGCTTTGCAACAATTTTTTCTGGTCGCGGCTGTGCATTCCGATGGATGGCTCGTCAAAAATAAACAGCATCCCGCTCAAACGGCTCAGCACCTGATTGGCCAACCGGATACGCCGGGATTCACCACCCGACAAGCTCGCCGACTCCCGCTCCAGTTGCAAATGTCCTAAACCCAGTCCGGCCAGCAAATCCGTTATCTCCAAAATCTCGGAACGGATACGCGAGAAAACGGCAGACGGATTTTGATGATTCCTGAAAAAAGCATCCAGCATACTGATGCTCATCGCATTGAAATCCGCGATATCCATTCCGGCAAAATGAATACTCAACGCCTGATGATTCAATCGTTTGCCCCCGCAGTGCGAACATTTGCGCGCTTTGACAAAACGCAAAATATTGGCATTGCGGTCACGCTTGAGGATTTCCTCCATTATGGGAATGATGCCCTTATAATAGCCCTCCTCACGGGGCTTTGCCGTTATCCCCGACCACTTCATCCGCGATTCCAGGCTATGCTTGCCAAAAGGAATTTTTATCTTATCGCTGCCGTACCAAACTATATTCTTTTGTGCCTCCGTTAAATCCTTCCAGGGAATGTCCACATTAAATCCTTCGCTGCGGCATACCTTGTCCATCACATCAATGGTTACCTGCGAATAGACCGTATAACCGTTGGGCTGGGTAATTACCAAAGCGCCCTCGCGCAGGCTCAATTCGGGATTTTTAATGATTAAATCCGGGTCAATCACCTCCTCCATGCCAAGCCCTTTGCATTGCGGACAGGCACCATAAGGGGTGTTGAAAGAGAACAGACGGCGCTGCTGTTTCAAAGGGCTAATATCCGCGGTGGCTTCGCCCAAACGAGCAAACAACAGGCGAAGCAGGTCGTATAAACGACTTATGGTTCCCACCGTAGAACGGGCATTACTGATGCGGCTGTTTTGATTCACGGCAACGGCAGGGCGCAACCCTCTGATTTCGTCCACATCGGGCCGGTTGAGCCGCGTCAGATAGCTGCGCGTATGGCTTGAGAAAGATTCCAAAAAACGGCCCTGCCCCTCTTTGAACAAAACATCGTAGGCCAGGGAAGTTTTTCCCGAACCCGAAACACCCGTCAGCAATATCAGTTTATTGTGCGGTATTTCCAGAGAAATATTTTTCAGATTATTTTCCCGGGCTCCGTTTATTTGAATAGTCGTCATCATTATAAAAATACGCGTCAATCAGCCAAATTCACGTAATCCGCAGTTTAATTATTTCGTTCGTAAATGTTTCAATTTCACCCCATGTATTTTTCCGAATTCGTCGGCGATACGCTGATATTCGTTTTTCCGTACACGTAATTCAATACGGCAATTCAATTCGAAACGGGTATTGATTTGCTCCAAATTTTCGTCTTTAATAATGCGCATCACGTTGCCCATCAGGGGATATTCGTATTCGATTTCGAAATATTCGTTTATGGTTTTGGTGATAATCTCGGCCTTATCCAGCGCGTCGCGTGTGGCTTCGCGGTAGGCGTTTATCAATCCGGGGATTCCTAATTTTGTTCCCCCGAAATAGCGAATGACCACCACCAGAATATTGGTTAAATCGTAGGATAACAATTGTCCGTGGATTGGTTTTCCGGCACTGCCCGAGGGCTCCCCGTCATCATTGATACGATAGGCGGATTTGTCGGGACCCAGAATATAGCTGTAGCAATGATGGCGGGCATCATAATATTCCTTGCGCAGGGCGGCCAGATGTTCTTTTACCTGCTCCTCCGTTTCCACCGGATAGGCAAAAGCCAGAAACTTACTCCCGCGGTCTTTGAAAAAGCCTTCCGTCGGATGCACAATTGTTTTATAGGAATCGTCGAACAGACTCATTATTGAAAATAGGTTATTAATGCGATGGCAAATATAGCGATAATGATCCCGGCCCAATTTACGGGGCGCAGTTTTTCTTTGAATACAAAAACACCGATTACCGCCGACAGGCTGATAAAACTCAAATTAAACAAAGGAAAGAAAATGCTGCTTTGAAACAGATTCAGCGAGCTGAGAAAATAATAGGTGGAACCGAAATTGAGCAGCCCGAGCATGATACCGGCCAGCAGGTTTTTGATTTGTATGCTGTTTTTGTTTTTGATAAAAAGCAAAAACAGCAGGCCTGCCACAAAGGCCGTAGAGAATATCATTCCCAGAAACAACATCGGATTAAACATCGCGCCCAGAAATTCCGCTTGTTTCATCAGGCTGTTATTAATACCGTTAATGATAAAAAGCGCCAAAGGAAACAGCATGATGCTTATGCGGAAGCGGCTGTTGTCTTTGGGCTTGAAAACCAAAAGTATGGCAACGAAAGCCAAAATCAATCCCGCTATTTGCCAGGCATTCAGTTGGTCGCCGTAAAGCGCAAAAGCCAGACCGACGGGGATAACGACCGAAATATTCGCGGCCACGGAAGTTAGAGCCAATCCTGCTTTTTGGGCAGACAGCGCAAACAAATTGAAACCGATAAAGAAACTGATTCCAATGATAAAGGTGTAATAAAACCAAGGCTGATCAACTAATACAGACCATTGCACACCGCCCCTGTTGCTCAAAAAGGCGGCCAAAGCCGATACGGAATAGCTAATTATAATCGCCTGTAAATTATTGATTCCGAATCGTTCGAAGAGGCGAAACAAAACCAGAATGGCCAAAGCCAGAATCAGACAGAGCAGAAAACTTATCATAGGATAAAAATACAACGCAATTTGCTACACTTTTACAAAAAAAAGAGGCCGCTCGTAATGAACAGCCCCTATTAAAATTCTTTGGCTATTTCCTATTTATTCGGTGCCAACCACTTATAAACGATGCCCGCCAAAGCAGCGCCCACAATGGGAGCCAGCCAGAACAGCCATAGTTGCGGAACAGCCCAGCCGCCGTCGGCAAAGAAGGCCGTAGCCGTACTACGTGCCGGATTTACGGAAGTATTGGACACCGGAATACTGATTAAATGAATCAGCGTAAGAGCCAGACCAATGGCCAAACCCGCAAATCCTGCCGGCGCATTTTTATGGGTCGCGCCAAGGATTACCAGCAAGAAGAAAAAGGTAAGCACCACTTCGGCAATCAATACCGCGATCATGCTGTAGCCGCCCGGCGAATGCTCGCCGTAACCGTTGGAAGCGAAACCACCGGCCTCGAAACCGGCTTTTCCGCTGGCAATCAGATAAAGTATTCCCGCACCGGCGATACCACCCAGTACCTGCGCAATGATATACGGAATAAGTTCTTTGGCCTCGAAACGGCCACCCAACCATAAGCCCACGCTAACCGCGGGATTAAAATGTCCGCCCGAAATATGCCCGAAGGCGTAAATCCCGGTTAAAACCGTAAGTCCAAAGGCCAATGAAACGCCCACGAAACCAATTCCCAGAGCTGGGAATGCCGCAGCTAAAACAGCGCTTCCCGCGCCGCCAAATACTAACCAGAATGTGCCGAAAAACTCAGCACCAAGTTTTTTTGATAAGTCCATAGTGTTTGTTTTGATTTATAGATAATTTTTGTTCCCATGCATTTTTAGATTGCACTAAAATAAACAAAAAAAATGACACATGCTCAAATTAGCTGAAATTGTGCATTATATCATATTCTGCACTCAGAATAAAAACTAAGCGGCAGCAATAATTCCAATGGTAATAGCTGCCAAAATAATCCCGATAATATTTACGGTACTGAGT
>CAYUAN010000054.1:0-6139 GCA_964442545.1 uncultured Prolixibacteraceae bacterium
TTCATATTAGCGCCGTCCATATATACCTGGCCGCCATTGTCGTGGATAATATCCATTACTTCGAGAATAGCTTCCTCAAACACGCCATGGGTAGAAGGATAGGTAACCATCAATGCCGCCAGATTTTCTTTGTTTTCTTCGGCCTTGGCACGTAAGTCATCCATGTCGATTTCCCCGTGCTCGGTGGTTTTTACTACCACGACTTTCATTCCGGCCATTACGGCTGATGCGGGATTGGTTCCATGAGCCGATGCGGGAATCAGACATACATTGCGATGTCCTTCGCCCCGGCTTTTATGGTAGGCCATAATCACGCTCAGTCCGGTATATTCACCTGCAGCACCTGAGTTGGGCTGGAAGGTGATGGCGTCAAATCCGGTAATCACTTCCAGAAATTTACCGAAATTTTGAATCATTTTCAAATATCCCTGTACCTGGTCTTCCGGTACGAAGGGGTGAATATTTCCAAATTCTCCCCACGAAATAGGAATCATTTCCGTAGCGGCATTCAGTTTCATCGTGCATGAGCCCAAAGGAATCATGGCGCGGTTCAGCGAAAGGTCTTTAATTTCCAAACGCTTGATATAGCGCATCATTTCGGTTTCCGAATGATAGGTGTTGAATACCTCATGTGTCAGAAATTCGCTGGTGCGCACAAAATCTTCCGGCAGACCTTTGGTGGTGTTTTCGTGGGTCGTAAGCGAACCAAATTCCCGGCCTTTTGCCCGGGCAAAGATTTCTACGATGGTTGCCAAATCATGGGTGGTTTTGGTCTCGTCCAGACTAATCCCGATGTGTTTATCATCAATATAGCGGAAGTTCATTTTGTTATCCAGCGCCGCTGCGCGAATTTTTTCTACATCCACATCGCCCAATGCGATATGCAGGGTGTCGAAATAATATTTATTCAACTGCTCGTAACCCAATTCCGTCAAGGCCTCATGTAAAGTTACCGTCATGGAATGAATATCGTTGGCAATCGCTTTGATACCTTCCTGACCGTGATATACGGCATACATTCCGGCCATGGTGGCCAAAAGTGCTTGTGCGGTACAAATATTTGAGGTAGCTTTTTCGCGTTTGATGTGTTGCTCACGTGTTTGCAAGGCCATACGCAAAGCCGGGTTTCCTTGCGCATCTACCGAAATACCGATAATACGGCCCGGAATCATACGTTTATATTTTTCACTTGTGGCAAAATAAGCGGCATGCGGCCCTCCGAATCCCATGGGAATTCCAAAGCGTTGGGTAGTGCCAAAAGCAACATCGGCACCCCATTCGGCCGGAGGTGTAAGCAGTGCCAGTCCCATCAGGTCGGCAGCCACACAAACAACGGCTTCAACTTCATGAGCCTTGTTTACCAAATCGCGATAGTCGTTTACAGAGCCGTATTGGTTCGGATATTGAACCATGGCGCCGAATACTTTTTCGTCAAATTGAAAATTTTCATGCTTGGTAATACGCAGGTCGATACCCAAAGGATCCGCGTGACTTTTTAAAACATCGATGGTTTGCGGAAACATGTCCTCTGCCACATAGAAAACATTCACACCGGCTTTTACTTGTTTGCGTGAGCGGGCGTGGAATGCCAAAAGCATGGCCTCGGCTCCGGCAGTGGCTTCATCCAGCAAGGACGAATTTGCCAATTCGAATCCCGTAAGATTCGAAACCATGGTCTGGAAGTTCAAAAGTGCTTCCAGGCGACCTTGCGAAATCTCCGCCTGGTACGGCGTGTAGGAGGTGTACCATCCCGGATTTTCCAGTATATTTTTTTGAATTACGGCCGGGAGCTGGGTGTCGTAATATCCCAGTCCGATAAAACTTTTGTAAACTTTATTTTGGCGTGCCAACTCGGTGATATGCTGCATATATTCATATTCCGAAATACCTTTGGGCAGGTCTAAATCCTTTTTCAGGCGGATTCCTGCCGGAATGGTTTCGTCAATAAGCGAATCAAGCGACTTGGTTCCAATTACTTCCAACATCTCCTTTACCTCGTGCGGTTTGGGTCCGTTGTGGCGTCGTGCAAAATTATTTGTTATCATTTCAAAACCTTTTTAAGTGTCTGTATAATGGCTGAAATGCAGGGAGTTATCAGCTCGATACTTTTCAGTCTGAATTGCCGCAAATATAAAGATAATAGATATGGAAAAAGTCTTTTTACAATGATTTAACAATTATGTATTTTGGCATTAAAAAAGAACTTTTGAGAATAGAAATGTACGCCTCATTTTAGTTTTTTCGATTTACCGTGGCTGCCCCCGATGTGTTTACTTTAACTTCAGCGTTCTCCCGGCTGAAATAGTGTACCTGTGCCGCGCCGCTGGCTTCAATATTTATTTGTTTCTGCACAGTAACAGATACTTCTGAAGCGCCACTGGCATTTATACGGGCAATGTCGCTTTTCAATTTTTCGCATTTCAATTTTGAGGCTCCGGAAGCTTCAATATTCATGGTACGACTTTCTCCGCTCAATATAAGTGTGGCGGCTCCGGAAATATCTGCCTCCAATGTTTTACAATTCAAGTCCATCTTTCCGTTTGAAGCACCGGAAAAATCCAGATTCAGGATATTGGATTTCATCATTTTTGTTGTTTTAAACGAGGATGCTCCGCTCATATCAAGAGCTGAAAGGAAAGGGGCTGAAATATATACATTCAGTTTGGTAATATTGCTGATATCTCCTTGGGTGCTAAGCTTCAGACGCCCGTTTTTTACCTTTGTTTTAATCTCGGGCATTAGGTTTTCGTCTGTTTCTACGAACACGCTAAAACTGTCGGCGGGCGTATAATAAATATGAAAAACCCCACCGGCCTCAAGCTCCTGAAAATCTTGTACAGAGCGATATTCTTTGATTATATTGCCGTTACCTTTTATTTGGTTGGCCGGGCGGAAGGATTGGAACAGCCCGAAAATGGCCAGAGCCAAGAGGATACCGATAAGTGCGTTTTTCAGTTTCATCGTGATTAGGTTTTATTGATGCTTATTCGCCGAAAAGTTCTTCTTTCGGAACTTTTTTTACGGGTTGATTATTCTTTAATCTTTTACTGATGGCGCGGTAGGGGGCCACCACTACTTCTTCGCCTTCTTCCAGCCCTTCGGTAATTTGAAAGTAATTATTGTCCTGAATGCCGGTTTTTACCTTACGTAATTTCACTTTGCCGTCACCATATACAAAAACGTATTCCTGTGGTACTTCTTCTATGGCATTGTTGGAATTATTTGGTGTTTTTTCAACTGAAGATTGATAAGTTCTACTATTGTATGAACCGGTGTCCTCACGGGTTGTAACCGCAGGTATGGGAACGCTGAGTACATTAGTGGCATATTCGGTAAGAATGTCCACACTGGCCGACATGCCCGGGCGGAAAGGCGAAAGATTGGGGTTGTCCGTATTGATTAAATCACGGTAAGATTCGGCTAATATACGTATCCGCACCTTAAAATTTGTTACCTGGTCGGTGCTGCCGGGTTCGCTATTAGCCGAATTGGCGATTTGGGTTACCACGCCATAAAATTTTCGTCCCAGATAGGCGTCCACTTCGATATAAGCCGTGTCGTTCAGATGTACACGTACAATATCGTTCTCACCCACATCCACCTGCACTTCCATATTGTTCAGGTTGGCAATACGCATGACTTCCGTTCCACCCGAGAATTGCGAGGCCCCGGCCACCCGTTCGCCCAGCTCCTTTGAAAGCTTGGATACCGTGCCGTCAATCGGAGCGAAGACGGCGGTTTTTCGTAAATTGTTTTCGGCTTCTTTAACGGCGGCCTCCGAATTTTTTACGGAATATTGCGAGGCGGAAACGGTTTCTTTGGAAGCTTCCACCTGGGCTTTGGTGACGTCGTATTGTGATTTCGCAGCTTCGTAATCCGCGTCCGAAATGACGCCTTTGTCGTGAAGTTCTTTGCTGCGCTTAAAATCCGCTTCGGCTTTAATCAGTTGCGCTTCGGTTTGTGCCAGGCGGGCTTTGGCATTGGCCAAGTTGGCCTTGGCCGAATTGAGCATCGCCAGTGCTTTTTCTACGTTCGATTCGTAAATATCGGGATTGATTTTTAATAAAAGCTGGCCGGCTTTTACACTATCGCCTTCTTCCACATACAGCCCTACGATTTCGCCGGATGCATCAGGTGCAATCATAATTTCCTTTTCAGGTTGTATTTTTCCGCTGGCGGCTATTTTCTCCACTATGGTTCGTCGTTCCACCTTTTCGGTGGCCACTTTCAGCAATTCTTCTTTGCCAATCAGTCCGCTTTTTTTCATAATAACCAAGGAGATAACAATAAGGACAAGGATGGCAATTATTATCCGGTTACGTTTTTTATTTTTAGAATTTTCTTTGCTCATTTTTTGTTGAATTAAAAACTAAGAGGTTTGCCGGCATAAAAATCAAGCACTTTTACCCGGAAAACGTAGTCAAATTTTGCGGTCAGCAATTGGCTTTTGGCCAGGTCGAGTTTTATTTTGGCACTATTGTATTCAAAGGCGTCAATCATTCCTGCATTGAATTTTTCTTCCGCATAATTATAGGCCTCCGTCAGGGCATCCACTTGAAGTTTTGATGCTTGATACTGTTTGAATGCAGAGCGGGCATCGGCATAGGCCTGTTCAATGGTTTGCCGCATATTCCGTTTGGTTTGTTCCAGCTGCAGCTCTGCCTGGTTCACCGCTATTTTTGCCTGGCTGACATTAGTATAAGTGCGCAAACCGTTAAATATTGGGATGGTCAGGTGAAAACCGATGGAGTAGTTTTTATTGTCAATTAGCTGGTCGTTCCAGGGTTTGGTTACATAATTATAGGAGAACAGAGGAGAAAGTACCGTGTCGCCGCCGGAGGTAATATCTCCGTTGGGGTGAAAACCGGTAAATGTGGGAGTCCCGTCTAAGATCTGGTTGTTTCCGGAAAATCCGGAACCCAGACTGGCCGAGAAAGTAAGCGAAGGGCTTACACCGCCTTTGGAAATAGAAAGCGATTTTTGCGAACTCTCCACTTGTGCCTCATCCCGTTTTATTTCCGGCCGGTTTACCAGGGCAAATTGATATATCTGGTGAGGGTCTTGCAAATTCCCGAAACCTTCTGTGAGTTCAATATTCGGAATGGCTATTTCAAAAGCAGTGTCACCGGGCAGGTCCATTATTTGTTTAAGATTCAGATAAGCCAGGGTGAGCTGATTTTCGGCCTTTATTTGTTCGGTTTGGTCCATGGCAAGTTGCGATTTGATGTTGTATAAATCCCCTTTGGCCAGACTTCCCGCCTTTACCAGCTTTTCGGTTCGTTCAACTTGTATTTGCGACAGCTTTACCTGGTCCTCTTTATTGCGCAGGTTTTCCATATCGTACACAATTTGCAGGAATGCGGATGTGACGCTAAGGGCTTTCAAATCTTTGGCCACATCAAGGTCGTATTGGCGCACCTTTAGCATGGATACATCGCGTTTAACGGAGTTGAATAATTGCAAGCCGTTAAAGATTGTTACACTTCCTTGCAAATACATATTAACAGAATTGGTGCGCGTTTCGGCAAAATCATTGGTATAGCGATCCACAGATTTACCCCAATTCACCACATCCGATGCTCCGGCCGAAAGTGTCGGCAACATGCTTGCCCGGCTCCGGTTTAGATTTGTTTGCTGGATTTGCAGATTTAAATTCTGGAGTTTGATTTCGATATTGTGTTCCAGTGCATAATTAATGCACTCGTCCAGATTCCATTTCTTTTGTGCGTGCAATAAATGCGGGAGTATAAAAAATAGCAGAACAAGAGTAAGTATCCGTTTAATCATAGTTAGGTTTTTTTCAATCAAAATGTGATTTTCCGTTTATTTTTATGTGTGCTTTCCGAAAGCATAAAAGTACAAATAAATATGTAACTCACTTAATTATTATAAATTGCTTACCCGATAAAATGTATTACTTTTATGGCGTATTAATAATAGTAATTCCCATGAAATTAATCACCTCAGTATTAATATTTAGCCTTTTTGCCATTAGCGCAATCGCGCAAACCACACCGCGTTGTGGTCATTTTTCCGCGGCGCCTGTTACTACGACGAACGACAGTATTGATGTGTTACATTACGACATCAATTTGGATATCGTTTATTTGAGCAAAAAGAAGATTAGCGGCTTTGCCGA
>CAYUAN010000055.1:0-7604 GCA_964442545.1 uncultured Prolixibacteraceae bacterium
CCGAAAGCCGTGATATTGGTAACGATACCCGGCAAAATCATTCCCTCTTTCAAGTCTTCGGGCTTATGCACTTGCTTATCAAACTCGAAAAACTCAATCCCGCTGCGCGGGTCACGGCCGGGCTTGGCCAGTTCTTCCAAAATATCCTTCAAGGTGAACAGGCCCGCTTCGGCGCCTGCGAAATCCTCGGCTTTGATTTTACTCAGGATTTCTTCATTACCAATCAGGTCCGTTATCGAAACGCCCATGCGGCGGGCAATATTTTCGACCACAGGATATGATTCCGGATGCACGGCCGTATTATCCAATGGGTTTTCCGCTCCGGAAATCCGGATAAAGCCGGCGGCCTGTTCAAACACCTTCGCCCCGAAACGCGGCACCTTTTTCAGTTCTTCACGACTGCTGAATTTTCCGTTCTCGTTCCGGTAATCAATCACATTTTGCGCCAGCACCGGCCCCATGCCCGAAACATATTGCAGCAATTCTTTGCTGGCCGTATTCAACTCCACCCCCACACGGTTTACCGCGCTGGAAACCACCTCTTCCAGTTGTTCCTGCAAAAGTTTTTGATTTACATCGTGCTGGTATTGTCCCACACCGATGGCTTTGGGGTCAATCTTTACCAACTCGGCCAGGGGGTCCATCAGCCTGCGCCCGATGGAAACCGCTCCCCGCACGGTAATATCATATTCGGGAAATTCTTCACGCGCCAGCTTTGAAGCCGAATAAACCGAAGCCCCGTTTTCGTTTACCATTATGGCCCGCAGTTTCCTGTCGAACTGAATACGGCGAATCAGTTGTTCCGTTTCGCGGCCCGCCGTACCGTTTCCAATGGCGATGGCATCAATTTTATAGGTGCTGACCAAAGTGCTGATTTTGCGCATGGCCTGCTTTTGCTCCCTTTGGGGCGGATGCGGGTAAATGGTTTCGTTATGCAATAATTTACCCTGCTCGTCAAGCACCACCACTTTGCAACCTGTACGAAAACCGGGATCGATTGCCAAAACCCGCTTTTGGCCCAGGGGCGGCGCCAATAAAAGCTGCCGCAAGTTTTCTCCGAAAACAGCAATGGCTTTCCGGTCGGCACGCTCTTTCATTTCTTTGCGCAATTCGGTTTCCAGTGCCGGGGCCAGCAAACGTTTGTAGGCATCTTTGGCCGCCTTTTGAATCAAGTCGTCGCAGGCGGAAGGATGTTTCACCACCGCCTGATAAACCAATTCTATCGCAGCGGCCTCATCAGGCCGAATTTTTACCGTCAATATAGCTTCCCGCTCGGCACGAAAAATAGCCAATACCCGGTGCGAAGGCGCTCTTGAAGCCCGCTCCCGCCAATCGTAATAATTTTTATACAAGCCCGTTTCATCTTCGGCCTTGCTGCTTTTTTTGGAAATAATTTCGGCATCATAACGGAACATCCTTCGCAATTTGGAGCGTATATATGTGCGTTCGCTTATCCATTCCGCAATAATGTCAAGCGCGCCGTTTACGGCATCGTCCACATCGGCAATATCTTTATGCCGCGTAAAACGCTCGGCACGAAAAAGATAATCGGGCGTATTTTGCCCCATAATCATTTTGGCCAAAGGCTCCAGGCCTCTTTCCCGCG
Source organism: uncultured Prolixibacteraceae bacterium (assembly GCA_964442545.1). GTDB lineage: Bacteria > Bacteroidota > Bacteroidia > Bacteroidales > UBA1556 > UBA6267. The sequence goes on from CAYUAN010000055.1 coordinate 1,607, forward strand.
CAATGCTCGCTTTGGTTTTGCGCTTTGGCTTAAAGGGCAAATACAGATCTTCCAGTGTAGCCATATCTGCGGCTGCCGCAATTTTTGCCGCCAAATCTTCCGTCAATACTTCTTGCTCCTCCAATGCTTTGCGGATGGCCGACTTGCGTTTTTCCAATTCACGAAACACTTTCAAGGCATCCCGGATAGCCGTGATGGCCACCTCGTCCATACCTCCGCTTAACTCTTTGCGGTAGCGGGCGATAAAAGGAATGGTCGCTCCATCGTCCAGCAAAGCAATCACCCTTCCGGTAGCGGCTTCGTCCAGCTTTAAATCTTTCGCAATAATTGTATGGGCTTGTTTTATCATAAGGCATTCAAATTATCCCACAAATAAACATAAAAAAGCCCGAGTTTTCCGTACTAAATCATCAGCTTTTTCGTTTGTTCAGGGAAAACCCGGAAGCTATTTTTGAAAAGGCATTAAGCCCCAAAAGCGATATGCATATAGAATCCTCAATATTTTTTCCTATAAAAGCCGTTCATATCACTTAATATTTTATTTTTGCACACACTACAAAGGATCGTTACTGACATAAATAGCGAGAATTATAATTCAAAATAACACATTATGAATATTAAAAGACTGGGAATACAACTTGTACTCTTAATTGCTGTAATCTTTCTGACCTACAAGGTTTATGACAGCATTATGCAACCGGTACGAATGAAAAATACTATTGCCGAACGTGAAGATGTAATTAAATCACGTTTAGGCGAAATCAAAGTTCTGCAAATTGAATTTAAGCGTAAATATAATCACTATACCGGAAGTTTCGATACATTAATTGATTTCTACAAGTACGACTCGATGCCTATGGTATTGAAGCACGGTACTGTACCGGATTCTTTAACCGAGCAACAAGCTTTGGATATGGGGTTGATTACCCGTGACACAAGCTATATCATGATAAAGGATACGCTTTTCAAAGGACTGGAAGGATTTGATATTGAAAAAATCCGTTATGTACCGTTTGCACACGGCAAAGAATTTGAAATGGAATCGGGCTTTGTTACCCGTGCGAACTTCCAAATCCCGGTATTCGAAGTACGCTGTTATATGAAAGATTATCTTTCAGATATCAAACAGCAGGAATTGCTTCAGAACGAAATTAACATCATGAAGGAGGATGAGAAATTCCCGGGACTTGTTTTGGGATCGATGGAAGAGCCTTCAACAGACGGAAACTGGTAATCGTTTAACCTACCTTGGATGCCATTCAAAATATATCATTGGCGGAGGTAGCTAAAAATGCGCCTGAAGAATATGTATTGTCCATTAAGCTGTCGCTTAATGGACTTTCTTTTATCATCCGCAAAGGAGATGATGCGGTACATTTGACCTATTACGAGTGGAGTAAAGGAGCGAATGAGGTTAATCTTAAAAATTTTAAGGAAATCCTGCATGAAAACGAATGGACCGGGCTGGCTTATTCAAAGGTTCAGATTTTTATTCATTCGCCGCACACCTTACTGATTCCGGAGCAAGCCGAACAAACTCAACTTTCCCGTCTATACAGTAGTTACCTGGGAATCAGCGATCATCAGATATTAACACAACAGCTAAATACCGCATACCTGGTATTTGGCGTTCAGGCCGACACCTACAAATTGATGCAGGAGTTTTATCCGCAAGCGGAATGGAAACATTGTTCGGCGGCCTTTATCAAACACGGCCTTGAAAATACCCAAAACAAGGAAGAAGTTTTTGTAAATCATCATCATGGATATTTTGAGGTGTTGGCGATAAAAGACAAAAAACTTAACGCCCACAACTATTTCCATTATTCCGATACGGAAGAATATTTATTCAAACTGCTTTCGTTTTTCAAGCAAACGGATATGGACATCAACCACATGCAGCTGCATTTACTCGGGATGATTAACAAATCTTCGAAACTGCATCAGGCGGTGGTAAAATATATTCCGAATGTGGCTTTCGAGGCCATCAGTAATCCGCAAAAGGAGGATGTTTTCAAACAATTTATTGAAGCGGTAAACTATGAGAATCGTTAGCGGAACGTACAAAGGCCGTAAGATTCACACTCCAAAAAATTTGCCTGTGCGGCCCACCACAGATTTAGCCAAAGAATCCCTTTTTAATATCCTGAACAACCGTATCTATTTTGATGAAATTCGCGTGCTTGACCTCTTTTCCGGAACCGGAAATATCAGCTATGAATTTATTTCGCGGGGCTGCACGGATGTAACTTCCGTGGAGCAAAACTTCCGCTGCACCAAGTTTATAAAAGATACTAAATCGGGCTTAAAAATGGAGGGCTTAAAAATTGTGCAGGCCAATGTGTTCAGTTTCCTGAAACATGCCGGAAGCTATGATCTGATTTTTGCCGACCCGCCCTATGACTTCGGGCGTTACGAAGAACTTACCGAAAGCATTCTTAATAATAAACTATTAAACGAAGGCGGGATTCTGATTATCGAACATCCCCGCGATATTAATCTCTCCGGTTTTAAGGGCTATGCCGAAACCCGCAGATACGGCAAAGTCCATTTCAGCTTTTTTGAAGTTAAAAATTAAATCCATATAGCACTGTATTACTGTATTTTATATTCGTATTTATTATATCTATCACATTTACGGTATTACAGTACTTAATTTGCTATATTTGCACAATTACATTAAAATGCACACATTATAATGAGTAAACTTATCAATATATCCGAAGCCACCACCATTGCTATTCACAGTATCGCGTTAATCGGCCATATGGACCGGCAACTAAATGCCAATGAAATTGCAAAAATTACCAAATTTTCGAAAAACCACCTGGCCAAGGTGTTACAAACATTGGTAAAGCAAGGATATCTTAAATCGATGCGCGGCCCTAAAGGCGGATTCACGCTGAATTATGCTCCTAAAGACATTACCCTTTTAGAAATTTTTGAAATTTTTGAAGGTAAAATTTCGGTTGATTATTGTGCCGGCCATATTGAAGACTGCGTTTTTAATAATTGTATTTACGGTGATATTCTGGACGACATTAGTGATGAGTTTAAGAAACAGTTTGGCAACCGCCGCATATCGGATGTACAAATGAGGTAATACTACACCTAGAAAAGCAATCTTTATTGTATATTTGAACGTTGAAAAGTACATAAAGCTATGCGAAAGCTATTATTTCTTCTATTCTTTTTTATTGTAACTGGCCTACAAGCGCAAAGTTTTCGTGCCGGCTTGCAATTGGGCCTGGCAGCTTCACAAGTAACCGGCGACCAACTGAGTGGTTTTCATAAAGTAGGAATGTTCGGGGGCATGTTTGTGAATTATCCGACCGGCCACTTGGGCGATTTCCAGCTGGAATTAAACTACATTCAAAAAGGCAGTCGTAAAAACGCCCATCCTGATGAGGGAGATTACGAAAAATATATTATGCGGCTGAATTATGTGGCCCTACCCTTTTTTTACAAATTCAAAATTAAAGAGATGCTTTCGGTTGAGGTGGGGGCAGAGTTTGCCTATCTGATTAATTCCAAGGAATTTGATATCTACGGAGAAATCACACCCGATCCGCGCAAAGAGGATTTCAGCAATGTTGACCTCTCGGCTTTTGCCGGTGTGGGCATTAATTTTTATAAAAACTTCCGTTTTGTGTTCCGCTACTCCTATTCCATAAAACCCATCCGCCCCAAGCCGGATTCGAGCTTGCCCCTGACCTATTATGACGCGGGCCAGTTTAACGAAGTTGTAATTACCAGTATTCAATATCAGTTTTAGGCATGGCCAAAAAGCAAAAGTATTATGTCGTTTGGGAGGGCCGCAAACCCGGTGTTTATACCAATTGGGCCGATTGCCTGGAACAAGTAAACGGATTTTCCAAACCCGTTTTTAAATCATTCGAAAACAAAGAGATTGCCCAACAGGCCTTTCGTGACGACCCGGATAAATATCTGTCGGACTATTATGTAGAGCCCGGGACACTGCAAAAAATAAAAGACCCGGACAGTCCGGAAATTATCCGGCGGGCTTTGGCTGTGGATGCCGCTTGCAGTGGTAATCCGGGGCCCTTGGAATATCAGGGTGTGGACGTGGGCACGCATAAAGTAATCTTCAAGCAAGGCCCTTTCCCTTTGGGGACGGTAAATATCGGAGAGTTTTTGGCCTTGGTTCACGGCCTGGCCTATTTGAAGAAGAAAGACAGCAAAATGCCCATTTATACCGATTCAAGAACCGCTATGAGCTGGGTGCGAAAGAAAGCCATCAAGACAAATCTGGAGCGCAATGAGAAAACGGAAGAATTATTTCAATTGGTGGACCGTGCAATTAACTGGCTCAAGTCCAACACATGGGAAAATCCGATTTTAAAATGGGAAACGGAAAACTGGGGCGAAATTCCCGCGGATTTCGGAAGAAAATAAGCACGCTTTAGAAACCGATATTAAAACCTATTCCAAAAGTATTCTGTTCACCCCAATAAAATTCGGGGGTAAATTTCTTCAGGTAATCCTCAGCGGTACGACCATTTAAATCATACCCCTGAATATTCGTAATAGTATAATACGCCCTGATATAAACGCGGTTTAAAAGTTCGTAGGTAGCATATAAGCCTACGGTGGTGTTATCCCAGGTTTTATTTTCCAAAACCGGAATGGCGGTCGGATCGTAGCCATTATAAAAATTATAATCATAATCGTCCCCATGCATGGCATAGTAATATTCCGCTCTAAGATATAAACGGGGAATCGGTTTCCAGCGTAAGGCGATGAAATATTCCTCAGAATTATCAATCAGATAATGCCCCAGGTTAAATTTATTGGAAGCATAGGTAAGTCCGGATACCGTATGCTTATAAGTCATCGGGTTTGTACGGGTATATTCAAAAGTAAAGGACAGATTTTTTACCGGCCAGTTACTCAAGCGCGCCCCCACTTTATACGAAATAAAATTATGTAAACTGTCCACACCTACACGGTCTTTCTTAAACTCATCAAAAAATATCGTACCATACAAATGCAAATGCTTAATTCTGCGGATACTCACATTTGCAAACATCTGGGAATTTTGATTTTCCACACCATGATTCAGGGTATGATCAATCGATTTGAAAAACATAAACGGGATAAAATAAGCCGCATGAGGGCCTCCCAAATCCGTGTAAATAATGGAATTACCCAAACCGAAACTGATTCCACGCCAGGGGATAAACGTAAACATATTTGAGGCAATATATTTCGGACGATAAACCTTTTTATAGGTTCCGGCAGTGGACCAATACGACAGATTACTGTCCACATCTTCGGATACCAGCCAGCCGTGATGGTAATTAAAATCAAACCATTTTACCGGATTCATATGCAGTTTAATCATGGCATAACTTGGTGTCCGGCCCGAAAGAATATTCGCACCATGGTAATTGTCCCCCACTTGCAAATGGTCTTTTATTAAACCTATATCACCCCAATTCCAGGTATAGGTAATACCTCCGCGCATTTCAGAATAATCGCCGCCCGGCCGGCCGCCTTCACCGATTTTATAATTACCGCCCGGCTCCCGGGTCAGATAATCGGGAAAGGCCATGATTTCCGTAATGGAATTATCACGGAGCGAAGCATACATCCCCCAATGTTCTCCCACATTAGCATGCGCTTCGATACCACCCCAAAAATGCCGCACTGCTCCGGTATTATTAGTCCGATAATCTACACCCCAGATTGGTTTCACATTAAACATAAAATTCTTATCCTTATAGATATAGCCCAATTGATCCAGTTGCAGGGCTGAGGATGTGGTCCATTTCTTTATCAAATTGTATTTGGAAGTTCCATAGGGATTGATGGTATCGGTCGGCGACTCCATTTGAAACTCCTTCAGATAAAAAGCAATTTGTTTTTGCATCCGCTTACTCAAGCCCTCGGCGCCTTGTGCTTCAGTAAGCCAAAAATAAATTTGTTGACGCGAATACGGTTTAATGGACGAATTGACATCAATGATTTTCTCATT
>CAYUAN010000056.1:0-3904 GCA_964442545.1 uncultured Prolixibacteraceae bacterium
TAGGCAGTTGCATCAACGTTTGTTCTCGTCCAGTTGCCGTTCCAATTAATGTATGACGGGTATGGATTCCCAAGCATATTCCACCCCCGCTTGTCGGCAGGCTGTGAAGATGTATAGCTGAGTCCCGCGACTGAGATATCCCCGTTATTAAGCGTTCCGTTATATGTTACGGTGGCATTGCCTGTTGCTGAGCTGCTTGACCAGGCAAAGAATCCGTGTCCTTCAGTCAAATCGTATGTTAAGGATGTTATATAGTGCCACGAGTAATCGGTTTCATCAAAGTTCATCAAATATAGGTCAACAAAAACTTCGGAGAGGGCATTCGATATCGGTGCGGATACCATATGCCATTTATCCTGCGAAAGATAGCTTTGAATACTTACCGGATTTGGCGAAATAAATACGCCACTGTCAATAAAAGATGCAACAGCCGAATTATCAGCCATAAATAATGTATTGCCATTTACAGTCAATGTATTGTCTGAACTGTTTGTAAACCTTGCCGGTGGATAAACGGTAAAATCGTTATTCACCAGTATGTCGGCGTCAGTTGAAACCGTAGCATAAGCTTTGGTATCTTTCAGGTTATATACCGATATTTGTCCGGGTGAGACATTGTACAGTTTAATATTGTCTATATACCAATAATTAATATTATATAGATTGCCGTCAATTTCAAAAGCGATGTAAAATGAAGGTGATCCGACTCCGTCACTTGTAGTCAGTAAAAGAGATACAAGACCCGCAGGAATACTTGACGACGGCGATTCAACCCAAACATCCGTCCAGGATGTACCGTCGGTACTACACTGTATTTTTACATTATATCCTGATGCGTAATGATCGACCGAATGGTTAAAATCGAAAGTCAATGACGTAAAACCGGTTGTATTAAAAGGTCCTTGATAAATTCTTCTTACACCTGGGTTTTCATTGATATATGTAAATTTAATTTCCGGTGCATCGCCACCTGCATTGTTAGTCGAACTTTGATCAAAATAACCGCTGCCGGACCCGATATTTCCTTTCCAAGATCCCGGCCAAACAGTTACATCATCATTAATAAAATAGGTAACTATTTCGTCAGTAGAAATCTGAGCATCGTTACTTCCCGAGAAATCAAGAGTGCTATGACCTTCAACAAAATTACCTAAAACGACAAAGTTGCCTCCTATTGATATTTGTGCATCACCTGAAGCATCAACAGTCAAAGTTTTATTTCTATTTATTTGAAAATTTCCTGTAACGTCAAATGCGGTTTGACCGGAAGAGAAATTAAGACTTTTACAATTATAGCCGACTGAAAAGTCACCGTTAATAAGAGGATAGTTAGGCGAGCCGGAATTTATAACCACATCGTTACAGTAACGAGGTACTTCGGAAGTTGTCCAGTTTCCTGCTTTAAACCAGTCGGAATCAATATTACCAGTCCATACATAAGGTGTAGGATTATGATACAAATCGGATTCCCATATTCCCCTGCCGAAAGTTGCAACTCTTATTTTACTGTTACAAAAATCCGAACTGTCATAAAAAATTTCGAGGTCAGTACAAAAAACATTCGGGAGACCGGAGAAGAAAGGTATCCAGTTAGCAGTACCCTTTTTCACATAAACGCCTTGATACATTGCAAGATATAATTCGGTCTCATTAGTATTAAATCTGTTTTGAACAATAGCCATTGCAGGGATTAAAGGTAATCCCGACGAGATATTTGTCCAGGAACTGCCGCCGTTTGTTGTTTCGTAAACAGCATCGCCGTTAAATCCTCCGATAGTAATCCAGACAGTATTTTCATCATCATATTTCACCTCAACATTAGTTATATTACCGCTACTGACCGGAATGCCGGATGTTATGTCACTCCATGATGTACCGCCATTTGTAGTTTTATAGAGTACGTCCGATTCGTTAACATAAATATAGTTGCTATTTGAAGGGGCAACTGTAACGGATCTAATATATTTTCCATCGGAAAAGTTGGATATTTTCGTAAAGTTACCCGATGTTTGTCCTTGGTCTGTAGATTTCCACAGTTCTTCATATCCGACAAAAAGAATATTATGGTCATTAGGGTCAAGGGTAAACGGAGTAACCCACATTCCGCTCAGGTTTGCGTTACCAGCAGCATTTCTGATATTATCCCTAACATTAATTGTTGAATTCCAATGATCTCCGGTACGTCTAATATCACCACCCGGATACTCTCCGAGTTGATTATCATTTGTAGTCGGATCAATTAGGCATTGCATCCCGTCGCCTCCCATAACACCATATTGATTCCATGTTCCGCCCGTATAAAGGTGTGTTCCGTTATCCTGCAATCCAACTATCAACTCATCGGAATTCAATGCTGAAAGACCAAGTCTGTAAATCTGGTTTATTGTCAATCCGTTTGTAAGATCGTTCCAAGTGGAACCAGAGTCATCGCTGTAATAAATACCACCGTCGTTACCGATATAAACGTCATTGGTGCCGGGATGAAATACGCAACAATGTTGGTCGGCATGGACATTAATTGCCGTTCCGCCGCAAGTGCCTGACCAGTGTGTAAGAATTGACCAATTTGAGCCTCCATCGGTTGTTTTCCATACATTTATACCCCCTACATAAACCTCATTAGCATTTGTCGGATTTGCAGCTATAAACAGGTCATAAGTACCTTGTCCGCGTGTATCGGAACCGTTGCATTCATAACCTAAAATATTATTTCCGGAAGTGCTTCCGTCAAAAATCAAGGAGAAAGAATTACCCGAATCCGTTGATTTGTAAATAGCTTCAAGTGCCCTATAAGAATTTACCGTAACGGCATAAACTATACTCGAATTGTTTGCAGATACAGCAATATTCGTTCTATAGCTCGAACTACTCGGAAAAGTCGTATAACTCAAATTTGCTCCGTAATTTGTAAATTTCATAAAATACTTCTGATTCGAATAGATTACATATAGAGTTGAAGGGTCGCCCGGTTTAAAGGCCATATCACGTCCGGCGTTACTATTGAATTGTGTCCAGTTTGCTCCACCGTCGGTTGTTTTATACAATCCGTTATCAGATGAAAAATAGAGCTTATTATTATCACTTGGATCAATAAGCAAGTCATAAATCTTCACTTTATTAGCAGGATTTAATGCATACACCTGCGACCAGGTAACACCACCGTCAGTTGTTTTAAATATACCTGCCGATTCGTTATCACTACTATTACCGCCACCCATTGACCAACTGCTTCCGGTATCTTTATCGCCTGTCGCAATATAAAGCGTTTGTGATGTCGAATAATTAGATGTTACGGCGATAGCACTGACACCCAATAAAGGTAAATTATCCGTGAGTACCGTCCAGCTATTTCCACCGTCGGCCGTTTTCCATAAACCTCCTGATGGTGAACCAATCCAGAAAGTATTATTATCTGACGGGTGGAATGCTATACAATTCACCCGTCCTATTCCCTGGTATCCACCGGGTGTCGAATTATATCCCAAATTTATCCAGTTACCCGACGGGCTTTTTATTGTGCCGGGATTACTATTGTAATATTTTTTCATTTCATTAATCACGGTTGTCTGCGGGAAAACTCCTTTACCGTCAACCCTGTGTTCGGCTTTCCACTCCCAGCGCTTAAATTGTTTCCACCCTATTGCTTTAACCGTTTTTCCGTTCACGCTGTAATATCCGTTATCGTCAACATCAAAAGGTGCCCAGTAATCGTAAAAAGCCTTTTGAATATCTTTTAATGTTAATGTGCCCGATTTTACTTTGTCTTGCGGCAGATTATCTTCCCATGTTTGGGCATTTGTCATTATTGCCGAAAGAATGAATACTAAAAAATAAATTTTTTTCATAATTGTTGATGTTTTAAGTTAAAAAAAGGGGGGGGGGATCGAAATCTTTATCCCCAAAT
>CAYUAN010000057.1:0-2228 GCA_964442545.1 uncultured Prolixibacteraceae bacterium
GCATAGAAAAAAGGAATAGCGATAAACCACTTAAAGCGTTTTACATTAAACTGAACAAAGGGCGGTAATTTACGTTGCATATAAACGCCCACTGCCCATATCCAGCCGAAAAGAATAAACGAAAGAAAAATCATCGCCGGGCCAAACCAGACGTAGGCTTCCATAATAGGGCCGAAATCCGGCGTTTCTTGCTGATTATCAAAACCGAAAAGAGGCGGCATGGTGATAATCAGATTGATATAGAATAGGATAAATGGTAAGAAGCCGACGATAAACAATTGCCAGTGCCGGCTTTTCAGAAAGAAGTTTTGTATTGATTTCATCGGAATAAAAGTACGGAAAATAGTTTATTCGCTAAATCAATTTTGTGAAGCTTGATTACTTGATTTTGATTTTAGCCGGCTGAAAATTTTAAGAGAATCTGAGAAATCAGGCTCCGGGGAAATAGTATCGGTAGAAGATTGGATAAGGGTTCTTAGACGCAGATTCTTTTTGGAACCATATAAGGCATATAAGTTGGGATTTTTTCACAGTGTTGCACAGAGTACGACACAGTGTTACACGGTGGAGACATTTACAAATCCATGGATAAAATTTCAAAAATCAGAAAAGGCTAACATCTCGACAGGCTCGATGACCTTCGGTGAGCGCAATCAACCGAGCAAGGCGAGGATAAGAATTCGATTAATCCGTTTAATTCGATGATTATTTTTAACATTAAGAAATTAAGGATAATTAAGTGGCTATTGCACAAAGGGCACAAAGAAGACACAGTTTGCACAAAGATTTATGCTTCTAAATTAAGAGTCTGATAATACTTTATTGCACTGATTTTGATTTTCAGCAAGCTAAAATTCCCGGACTTGAAAGAATAATTACGCCTGCGGAAGCAAAAATACCGGCGTACAAGAAATTTTTTCGGACAGACGAAATAGCTACCTTTGCCGGCGCAAAAACAAAGATTATGGGAAGAAAAAGCCGAAATAAAAAACCCTTGCTCGAGTCCGTGGAAATCACCGCGGCGGGGGCCGAAGGGAAAGCCGTCGGAAGAGTAAACGACAAGGTGGTATTTGTGCCTTTTGCCGCGCCGGGCGATGTGGTGGATGTGCAGGTAACCAAGAAACGCCGCTCCTATATGGAAGGAAAAATAACGGCCTTTCATAAATATTCCGAGCTGCGTATCGAGCCGGAATGCGAGCATTTTACCGTTTGCGGCGGCTGCAAATGGCAGCACCTTCCCTATTCCGAACAGGCGAAATTCAAACAAAAGCAGGTGGAAGACAATCTGTCGCGCATCGGGCATATTGATGTTTCGAATATTTCGCCCATCATCGGGGCGGACAAGCCCTATTATTACCGCAACAAGCTGGAATACACCTTTTCGAATCTGGCCTGGATTACCGATTACAATAAAGAAATGGACTTCAAAGAGCACGATATGGATGCTCTGGGCTTCCATATTCCGGGGATGTTCGACCGGGTACTGGATATTAAACATTGCTATCTGCAAGCCGAGCCCTCCAACGAAATCCGCCTGAGCGTGAAACAATATGCCAAGGAGCACGGCCTTAGTTTTTTCGATATCCGCAATCAGCACGGGCTGCTGCGTAATTTGATTATCCGCACCTCCTCCACCGGAGAGATTATGGTAATCGTGGTGTTTTTTTATGATGACAAAGAAGCCCGCGAAGAACTGCTCAATCATATCCGGCAACAGTTTCCGCAAATCACTTCGCTGATGTATGTGATTAACGAAAAGAAAAACGACAGCATCACCGACCAGGAAGTACAGCTGTTTGCCGGCAAGGATTTTATGTATGAGCAGATGGAAGACCTGAAATTTAAGGTGGGTCCGAAATCATTTTACCAAACCAATAACGAACAGGCCTACAAACTTTATAAGGTAGCCCGTGATTTTGCCGGGCTGACAGGCAATGAGCTGGTTTACGATTTATACACGGGCACGGGAACCATTGCCAATTTTGTGGCAAAAATGGCCGGGAAAGTTATCGGAATCGAATATGTGCCGGAGGCTATTGAGGATGCCAAAATTAATTCGGAGCTGAACAACTTGAACAATACCGAATATTTTGCCGGGGATATGGTGAAGGTATTGGACGAGCTGTTTATCGACACCCACGGTAAGCCCGATGTGATTATTACCGACCCGCCGCGTGCAGGGATGCACCCCAAGGTGGTGGAACTGCTAAACCGCATTGAGGCTCGGC
>CAYUAN010000058.1:0-8234 GCA_964442545.1 uncultured Prolixibacteraceae bacterium
CGAGCAAGGCGAGGATAACAATTCGATTAATTCGTTCAATTCGATGATTATTTTTAACATTAAGAAATTAAGGGTAATTAAGGAGCTGTTGCACAAAGGACACGAAGAAGACACGGAGTTGCACAAAGGTTTTTATTGAACCATATAAGGCATATAAGGGCATATAAGTTTATGATATTTTCACGGTGTTTCACAGAGTACTACACAGTGTTTCACGGTGGAATGATTTTCATATTCGTGGATAAAAAATCAAAAATTAGAAAAGGCTAACATCTCGACAGGCTCGATGACCTTCGGTGCGCGCAATCATCCCATCCGAGCAAGGCGAGGATAACAATCCGCGGTAAAAACACAAATCCGTGGATAAACCTAAGCATGGTGAGGATTAAATTCAATTAATTTGTTCAGCTAGATGATTATTTGCCGATTGATTTGAACCATATCGATATGGGAAACTTGGCTTGTTATACCGTGAAATTATCATGTATTCGCGGCAAGGGTTTACAGAATCAAGGCTCCTTTGTAGTACTCAGCCTGCTCAATCAGTTTGCCGCTTTTATCATAGATTTTCCAAGTGCCGTGCTTTTGGTAATCGTATTGCGCCTTATTAAATTGAACCGGCCCCTCCTCCTTTATTGTTCCGTTGGGGTAATATTCCCGCTTATAATAGGAAAGTGTTTTTTTGTCTTTTAAAACCAACTCATCCTGGAGCGTACCATCCTCGTAATAGTTTTTAAAGGTAATGTAAAAGCCCTTTTTCTTGTCATGTTCCTCCAAGGTGGCTATTTTTCCGTTGGGATAATAATCGATGTATTTCACCAATTCGCCCTTATGATATTCCAGATATTCCCTGGGTGTACCATTAAAATAATAGCGCTGAATGATTAACTTAAAATTTCCACTTGCAGAAAAACTGCGTTCCAGTTTCCCGTTGGGATAATAATTTTTGAAGGTGGAAACCAGTTGTCCGTTTTGGTAATAGCCCTTATGTTTCAAGGTGGAATCCGGATAATAATCTTTTACCATCCCGTTTATCTTGAGTCCGTTTCGCATACGAAACTCTTCCCCACCCACAAAAGGCGTATATTTATTATAATCATCAACGGATAATTCGAAAGAGTCCACCGGTAATGAAGGGGCAGCACCGGCCATACTGTCCGCCGGAAGGGAATCGGTTACTTCTTGCGCCCTGGACGGAATAGTGAGCAATGCCAGGGACAGCAAATATAGAATAGCAATTTTCATTTCTCTAAATTAATCCACGGTTTTTCAATAGAACTTCCATTTTCTCTTGCATCTCGCGGGCTTTCTCTCCGGCCACCTGAGCATAATCCTCCTCTTTGGAAGCGAAAATAATTCCACGGGAAGAGTTAACCAACAAGCCGCATTGATTGTTCATGCCATACTTGGCCACATCTTCCAGACTGCCACCTTGCGCTCCTACGCCCGGCACCAGAAGAAAATGATAAGGGACAATCTGACGAACAGCCGCGAAATATTTCGCCTTGGTAGCGCCCACCACATACATCATATTCTCCACATAGCCCCATTGCTGCGACACTTGCAACACACGCTCAAATAAACGCTTGGGCAATACCGAACGGATTCCCAGACGATTCAGGGCCTCACTTACATCGCGGCGATACAACTGAAAATCAGAAGCTCCTTTATTGGAAGTCAATGCTAACAAAATCACCCATTTGGATTTATATTCCAAAAAGGGGCTTACCGAATCTTCGCCCATATACGGGGCCACAGTGATGGCATCAAAGTTCATATTCTCAAAAAAGGCCTTGGCATACATTTTTGATGTATTGCCAATATCCCCGCGCTTGGCATCGGCTATTGTGAACACCTCAGGGGCTTTTTCATTAAGGTATTTAATCGTTTTCTCCAATGATATCCAGCCCTCAGCGCCCCGACTTTCATAAAAAGCAATATTGGGCTTATAAGCCACCGTATAAGGCAGGGTAGCATCAATTATCGCTTTATTAAACTCGAAAACGGGGTCTTCGCATGAGTGCAAATGCCCCGGAATCTTGGTTATATCCGTATCCAAACCCACACAAAGGAAGGACTTTTTCTTTTTTATCTGTTCAAATAACTCTTGTTTGTTCATCTTTTCGCGCTTCTTGGTTTATCCTACTTCTTCTTTCAATCGTTCGGCATTCTCTGCCATTTGCAATGCATCAATTATTTCCTGAATATTTCCGTCCATGATCGAAGGTAAATTATACAGTGTCAATCCAATCCGGTGGTCGGTAACCCGGCCTTGCGGATAGTTATAGGTACGTATTTTTGCCGAGCGGTCTCCGGTAGAAACCATCGTTTTCCGCTTGGAAGATATTTCATCCAGATATTTCTGGTGTTCAATTTCATAAATGCGGGTACGCAAAACGCCCATCGCCTTATTCAGATTCTTCAGTTGCGACTTTTCATCCTGACAGGTAACCACAATGCCGGTGGGGATATGCGTCAGTCGGATGGCCGAATAGGTCGTATTTACCGACTGGCCGCCGGGCCCTGATGCGCAATAAGTATCCTTGCGAATATCGGCGGGATTCAGTTCAATATCGAATTCTTCCGCCTCCGGCAAAACGGCTACCGTAGCCGCCGAGGTATGCACCCGTCCCTGAGTTTCGGTTTTGGGGACACGCTGCACACGGTGTACGCCCGATTCAAATTTCAGGGTGCCATACACATCCTTTCCGCTAACATTAAAGACAATCTCCTTATATCCGCCCATCGTGCCCTCATTAATCTCCACAACATCTACCTTCCATCCTTTGGACTCGATGTATTTATTATACATACGGAAAAGGTCGCCGGCAAAGATACTCGCCTCATCACCACCGGTTCCGGCCCTGATTTCCATCACTACATTCTTGGCATCTTCCGGATCTTTGGGAATCAATAAAACCTTTATCTCATCCTCCAATTCTTCCTTGCGCTTTTCGTATTCATTCAGCTCTTCCTTGGCCATTTCCACAAAATCGGCATCAGTTTCCGTTTGCAGCATTTCCTTAGTGGATTCGATATTCTCCACGATATTTTTGTACTCTTTATAGGCCTCCACAATGGGCTCCAGATCACGATAATCGCGATTCAGTTTCACAAAACGCTTCATATCCGAAGTAACTTCCGGATCGTTCATTTGCTCCCCAATTTCGAGCCAGCGATTGTATATGGCTGCTAATTTATCTAACATATTCTTTCCTTATTTTTTAATAGCGGAATGTTCCAAACTCCGATTTAATAGTCAATGATTTTTCCGGTGCTGCCTCGCAATACCCAACAATTTGTGCATCAATACCAAATGATTGGGAAATGGCAATAATATTTTCGGCAGTCTTGGCATCCGTATATAATTCCATACGATGTCCCATATTAAACACCTTATACATTTCCTGCCAGGGTGTTCCCGACTGTTGTTGAATCAGCTTAAACAAAGGCGGCACATCAAACATATTATCCTTAACAATATGCAACTGATCGACAAAATGCAGCACTTTTGTTTGCGCTCCGCCACTGCAATGCACCATTCCGTGAATAGCGGCACGATGCTCCGCCAACACTTTTTTAATCACCGGCGCATAGGTACGGGTAGGCGAAAGCACCAACTTCCCGGCATCCACTCCCGGCACTTCCGTGCTGTCTGTCAGTTTCATTCCTCCACTATACACCAAATCGGCAGGCACGCTGTGGTCGTAACTTTCGGGATATTTTTCAGCCAGGTAATTCGCGAACACATCATGGCGTGCCGAAGTAAGTCCGTTGCTGCCCATTCCCCCGTTATACTCCTGCTCATAGCTTGCCCTGCCAAAACTTGCCAGGGCCACAATCACATCACCCGCAGCGATATTCGCATTATCAATCACCTCATCACGGCGCATACGAGCCGTTACGGTGGAATCCACAATTATCGTTCGCACCAGGTCACCCACATCGGCAGTTTCGCCTCCGGTTGAATAAATTCCGATTCCGTGGGAACGCATTTCTTCCAGAAATTCTTCCGTTCCGCCAATCAAAGCTTTAATTACCTCCCCGGGAATCAGATTTTTATTGCGACCAATGGTGGACGATAGCAAAATATTATCCGTTGCCCCCACGCAGAGCAAATCATCCAGATTCATTACAATGGCATCCTGGGCAATTCCTTTCCAGACCGACAAATCACCGGTTTCTTTCCAATACATATAGGCCAGGGCCGACTTGGTTCCGGCACCGTCGGCATGCATTACCACGCAGTGCTTATCGGAACCGGACAGCAAATCCGGCACAATTTTGCAAAAAGCTTTCGGATAAAGGCCTTTGTCCACATCTTTAATTGCCTCGTGCACATCCTCTTTTGAGGCTGACACCCCGCGTAAATTATATCTTAACTGGTCGCTCATTTCTGTTTCTGATTAGGCTGCAAAAGTAGTCTTTTCTAATATAGAAAAAGCACCCCACATAACTGCGGGATGCTTATAATATTTTGTGGTCCGGCTACTCGAAAACGATATAGCTGGATTGCTTGTCCACAGAGTAATCACTAAACTCAGTCAGTACATCGCCACCGAGAATCACTGCCGGCCCTTGACCGTGTACTACCTTGGCTTCCGTATCATAAATCACTTTGTTTCCGATACGCAAACTCTGGATAAGGAATACTTCGCCATCTTTAGGCGTACCGTCCTCGGTAAAGGCATCCGCACCGTTATCAAAGTCTTTCACTGCCAACTTATGTTTTTGCATCAAGGCCAGCACTACCGGCAAGGAAATCTTCAAATCACTCTCGTTCTCGATAAAGGCAAACTCATAAGTTTGACCATTCAAAATACACTCGGCAAAAATGGTGTCCCGACGAGTTTCAAAAGGAATTAAATTATCCTCAGGATTCACAGCAACTGAAACACTTCCTACACTATCATTGGTATTTTTCGGCACATAATCGTCACGCAAAATACGGAACTCTGTACGACGGTTCAACTGGTGCGCTGCTTCCTTATACTTATTATTCGGCAAACTCTTGATGTATTCCTCCGAAAGAACTGTTCCTGCATTGAAACAAACTCCGGCATACTCGGTACCCTGCGGGAAGCAATAGCGCTCTTTCAATTTACGCGGTTGGCGCTCGCCATATCCTTTTGCCACCATACGCTCCGGGTCTATTCCTTTGGTTACCAAATAATCCACCACGGATTCGGCACGTCGCTGACTCAAGGTATCATTATTTTGCTCCGAGTCACGGAAGTCGGTATGTGACATCAACTCAATAACAATCGTCGGATTTTCCTGCATGGTTTTAATCAAACCGTTCAAAGAATCCTGGTACTGAGGTTTCAAATCCCATTTTGCCAAATCGTAACGGATTTCCGGTAACGGAATCGGCTCCGGCGGAATCGGTGTTAATTTGAAATCGAGAATCAGATCCTCGCTTTTCGTACGTCCCACAGTAGTCTCGGTACCCTTGGAACTAAAATATCCTTTGTGTGTTACCAAAAGATTATAGGTAACATTCTTTAAAATCTGCTTTTTGTTAAAATGATAATAACCGCGATTGTCGGTAGTGGTAACCAAAACCGTTCCGTCGGAACCACTCAGCTGCACCTTGGAACCGGGCAAATACTGCAATGTTGACTCATCACGCACAGTTCCTGAAAGGGTAAACACTACCTCAGGCAGCCAGAACTCCCAAATATCGGAACGTCCCAAACCACCTTTACGATCTGAGGAGAAAAATCCCATTTCATCACAATTGATTTGAGAACGATCGGGCAATGTTTTTACCAGGGAACGGGCTTTACTGAAAATAATTCCAAAGTCATCACTGGATGAGTTCAGCGGATATCCCAGGTTCTCTGCCTCGGTCCATTTTCCGTCAACATATTCGGAGCGGAACAAGTCCAAACCGCCCATACCGCCACGGCCGTTTGAAGAGAAATACAGGAATGTACGTCCGTCCGCGGTTTCGCGCAATGTGGGGAATAATTCATCACCCTTGGTATTGATATTGGAACCCAGGTTACGCGGCTTTCCAAACGGTTTACTTTTCTTACGGCGCTTCGCTACCCAGATATCACGGCCACCATATCCTCCCGGAAGGTTGGATGCGAAATACATTGTGCGCTCATTCCGGTTAATGGCCGGATGGCCAACGGTAATACTGTCGTCGGCAATCGGTAATTTAACAGGCTCCGTCCAGATTCTTCCCCGGCGGTTAGAGGTGTAAATTGCACAGCCCATTACCGATTTTTTTACCACGCCGCAGCGGGTAAAATAAAGGGTATTAAACTTACGGTTAAAGGTGGCTGAACCGTTATTTTCATTGGTGTTAATCATCTTCTTCTCGTCCACGGGCACCGGCTTACTCCAGTTGCCACGAGGGTCGATTTGTGTAATGAAGATGGCAGAATACGGCTGGCCGGTATTGGCATCCACATCCGTATCGGCATCTTTTCGAGATGAAGTAAATACCAAAGACGTGTATTTTTTATCCGCATAAACCGGTGAGAAATCATCTTCACGGGAATTTATCCTCCGCCGGTTTTCCACTTTATAGTTTGTCGGATGCTTTTTCCATTCTATTGCATTGTAGCAGGACTCCAGGCCCATCTTCCCCCTCGGATCGCCGGGCACCAGCTTTATATACTTTTTGTACTGCTGTATCGCCTGTTGATACATCGCCTGGTCTCGCAGCGATTCGGCATAGTAGAGGTAAACGACCGGATCGGAATATTTCGAGCGAATCACCCTTTTGTATTGCTGTGCTGCACGTTTAGGATCTTTTATCAATCGATAACATTCGGCAATTTGAAATTGAATACGCTTTTTTTCCACCTTGTTTTTTACCTTTCCATAGGCCTTTTTGTAAAGTGAAATGGCAGCATAATATTGCTCATACTTGAAAGCTTTATCCGCTTCCTCAGTAAAATTTCGCTGAGCAAATGTGGTCATTGGTATTACAATAATCAATAATACAAATAGAAACCTCGAAAATTTCATCTCCATAACTTTATTATTTTAAAAACATAAATAAACCGAACGTCCAAATAACCAGGTAGTTTCGATTCTGTTGCATTTATCAGTCACACCATTAAGAGTTTATATCAGCTATTAATCCGGCTGACAATAAAACAGCCGCTAATATAAGGGAATTTTTGATAAATCTATGAATAAAAAAACGACAGGTATTTACAGATAATGGTTGCATTAAAGGCATAATAAATGGTGCTTGCTTTAGCAAGAATACCATAACATGTTTTTAAGTTTCTATCAACCAGCAAAATAATTTTCGAACATGTGTTACGGGAAAGAAATTAAGGCCAAATACAGCTATTGATTTGCTCGGCTCAAGGGCAATCCTCCATTCAAAAAAGCGGCATAAACAATACCACAAAATAACAATTCATTGCCGCTTTGTGAAAATATTCCGTAAAAATAATTGCAACTACTTTTTGTGCAATCCGCACTCACGATCATCGGGATTCTCCCACCACCAACGTCCGGCACGCACATCTTCGCCTTCCATCACTGCCCGCGTACAAGGCTGACATCCGATGCTGGGATAGCCCTTTTTATGCAGCGGATTAAACGGAATTTTATGCTCATCAATATAATCCCACACATCCTGCTCCGACCACTCAATCAATGGGTTTACTTTAAGCTTTCCGGCATTATCATCCCATTCCACTATCTGCATATCGGTACGGGTAACCGACTGCGCCCGGCGCAATCCGGTAAACCAGCCCTCACGGCCTTCAAGGGCTCGCTTCAGCGGATTCAGTTTACGAATCTGACAACAAAGGTGGCGTTTATCAATACTGTCGTAGAACAGATTTATCCCATGCTCCGACACCATTTCCTCCACCTCGTGATATTCGGGAAAATAGATATCGATATTGATTTTATAGCGCTTATTGGTCCGGTCGATCAGCTCATAGGTTTCCGGAAACAGGCGAGCGGTATCCAAAGTAAAGATGTTAAAATCCCCGCCATGCTGTTGCAACATATGGGTGATAACCTGATCTTCGGCTCCCAGACTTGTTCCAAAGGTAATTTTATCCTGCATCGCGTCCAAAAAAAATGACACGATTTCTTGAGCGCTCTTCCCGGCCAGTTGCCGATTCAATCCGGCTATGTCTGATTTTGTGTATTTCATTTATTGTTTGTTGTTTTCTGTTTGTTGTTTATTGCCTACCATCCCTGTCGGGAGGAAATCCGGCAGGTAGGTTTGTTGCTTGTTGCTTGTT
>CAYUAN010000059.1:0-15353 GCA_964442545.1 uncultured Prolixibacteraceae bacterium
CCCACGCTATCATGCCCGTGATGCGGGTATTTATCTGGCCTGGTTGCATCAGGCAAAAAGTTTGCTCGGCTCGGCCACACCGGCGGTGGAAACGTATTTTAAGGCGCAAAGCGGGAAATTCGGTTTTGTGGAACTGAAAAACCGCTACAGTGGCATCAGTATGCCGGAGATTTTAGTGGTGGACCTGGTAAAAGCCCGCAAACAAAAGGAAATGAAATCGCATTTCTCGCAGTTTCTGTTGCAAGCCATGCAAGAGAGTCTGGATGCCGGCGAGCAGGTTATTCTATTTCAAAACCGGCGGGGATTTTCTTTGCGACTGGTTTGCGATAAATGCCAGTGGACACCCGAATGTAAAAACTGTGATGTTACGCTGACCTACCACAAACAGGCGCAACGCCTGAAGTGTCATTATTGTGGATACAATACGGATATTCCTGCGGAATGTCCGGAATGCCACTCGCGCGAATTGCGTATGCAGGGCTTCGGTACCGAAAAGGTGGAGGAGGAGTTGCCCTTGTTTTTCCCGGGAAAGAAAATCCAGCGTATGGATTTGGATACTACGCGTTCCAAGCATGCTTTTACGCAAATTATCAACGATTTTCAGGATCGAAAGATTGATATTCTGGTGGGAACGCAAATGGTTACCAAAGGCCTCGATTTTGACAATGTGGGACTGGTCGGGGTGCTGAATGCCGACAATATGCTGATGTTTCCTGATTTCCGCTCTTACGAATACAGCTTTCAGCAACTGACGCAGGTTGCCGGAAGGGCGGGGCGCAAGCATAAACGCGGCAAGGTGATTATCCAAACATCAACGCCCTATCATGATGTGATTCGCAATGTGATTGATCATAATTATTTGAAAATGTACGAGAGTCAAATGATTGAGCGGCGCAATTTTAAGTATCCGCCTGTTTACCGTTTGATTCGAATCTCGCTTAAACATAAGGATTACCATGTACTCAATAACGCGGCGCGCTATTTTGCCGAGCTGCTAAAGCCGTCTTTGGGCAAAAGGGTGCTCGGCCCGGAATATCCTCATGTGTCGCGGATAAAAACATTTTACATCAAAAATATTTTGGTGAAATTTGAGTCCGGTGTGACCGCTTCAAAAGTAAAGCAAATCATTGATCAGGCCCGGGAGCAGGTCGTGCTGGACAAGCAGTATCGCTCCGTGCGCGTACATATCGATGTGGATCCCGTTTAGGTAGTCTTTTCCATTATCATCAGTCCGTCCCGGAGGGGCAACAAAAGGTTGTCCACCTCGGTTGTGGCCTGAACATATTCGTTAAACTCCCGGATGGCTTTTGTTTCAGGGTCTTTCGGGCTTTCCTGAAGCACCTTTCCGTTCCATAAAACATTGTCGGCGATGATGATGCCGCCTTTACGCACTTTGGGTAAAACCAGCTCCAGATAGTTTTTGTAATTGGTTTTGTCGGCATCGATAAAAACCAGGTCGAAAACAATATCCAACTTTGGAATAATATCCAAGGCGTTACCGATATAAAAATTAATCTGATGTTCCACTCCCGCCTTTTGAAAATAGGTTTGGGCCATTTCCTCCAGCTCGGGATTAATATCTATGGTATGGAGTGTGGCGTCGGCTTTCAGGGCACGCGCCATCCAAATGGCCGAATAGCCTGTGTAGGTACCGATTTCCAATACTTCTTTCGGTTGCAACATCTTTACGATAAACTCCAGAAATTTTCCCTGAATATGGCCTGAAAGCATTCGCGGGCGCAGGACTTTAAGCCAGGTTTCCCGCTCCAATTCTGCCAATACCGCATCTTGTGCGGCAGTATGTTCCGCGCAGTAGCGACTGATTTGCTCGTCTATAAAATCCATCTTCGTTTTTTAGGTTTGTTGTCCGCGATAAATTAAAGTGCTCAGTTGCTTGGGGTCGAATATTTCGTTGGCGATTTCCAGCAGCTCGTCGGCCTCAATGGCGTTGATTTCATCGATAATGGACTCGATGGAATCAACCTTGTCGTAGGCCAGTATGCTTTTGCCGATGGACAGCAGTTCGTTTACATTCGATTCCTGACTGATGGCGATTTGTCCGATAAGCTGTTGCTTGGCCCGGTGCAATTGCAGACTGCCCAGCTTCTGTTCGCGCAGCTTTTTCAGCTCACGCAGTACCAGCTTGATCGTTTTTTCCAGATAACTGAAGTCCGTACCCAGATAAATCGATAGAATTCCGGTATCGGAATACATGGTATAATTTGATTCGATATTATAGCAAAAGCCGTATTTCTCGCGAATACCCATATTCAGCCGGGTGTTTAGTCCCGGACCGCCTAAAACATTATTCAGCAGTACCAGACCCGTTCGCTTTTTATCGGTCCGGCTGTAGGCCTGATTGGCAATAATGCAGTGTGCCTGATACATACCTTTTTCAAAACTTTGTGTTTTGGGTTGGTAGCTGTTAAACTTGAGGCGCTGGAAGCTGCGTGGATTGGGTTTTATTTGCCCGAAATACTTCTCGGCGAGTCGCAGCAGTTTGGCAAATTCGATATTGCCGACCGAGCAAATAACGATTTCGTCCGTATTAAAGGTCCGCTTCATAAAACGGAAAATATTTTTGCGTGTAAAAGAGCGAACCAGTTCTTTGGTCCCCAAAATATTCCGTCCCAGAGGATGGCCTTCGAAAATCATATCTTCGATTTCGTCAAATATTTCCTCGGCAGGATTGTCGCGGTAGGAGTTGATTTCGTCAATAATTATTTCCTTTTCCTTTTCGATCTCGGCCTGTGGGAAAACGGAATTTTGACTGATGTCGGCAAACAGTTCCATGCTGCGTTCATAATACGGATGCAGGAAAGAAGCGTAAATACAGGTTTCCTCCTTAGTGGTGTATGCATTTAGTTCCCCGCCCACATTTTCGAGCCGGCTGAGGATATGATAGGCTTTGCGCTTTTTGGTTCCTTTAAAAATGGTATGTTCGATAAAGTGGGCGATTCCCTGTTCCCGCTCCAATTCATCGCGCGAGCCCGTATTAATGATAACGCCGCAATGCGCCACCTGATTCTTTACCTCTTTATGGATAATCCGGATGCCGTTTTCTAATCTGTGTCGTTGATAGATCATCGGAATGATTTTGGGCAAAAATACGTCTTTAGCTAAATGGAATTACAGAAAACAGGACATAAAAAAACCTCCGGTTTTTGGACGACCGGAGGAAAAAATAATTAATCACTAATTAATAAAATTGAGGTAGGAGTAAATGTATAGTGTCAGCTATTTTAATAGCTCACGCTGCAAATATATATCAAAAAGCTCCTTTTGATTAAGCCGTTGCTTGATAAATTTATCAATTTAGACAAATTCTAAATAAAGGTGTTCTATTGTCGGATGAATTTACCAAAATAAAACTTTTTCCCAATTTGAACCTCTATGAAATATATACCTGCTGCAAGTTCTTTAACATTAATTGCTGGTGATGAAGCGTTCTGATAATCAATATATCGGATTACTTGTCCCGAATTATTCATGATACGAATCTGTGCATCATGATGCTCAATACTACTCAAATCGATATTAATTACATCGCTGGCCGGATTTGGAAAAACCTTTAAGCGATATTCGTCGAATTTCGTAGTATTAATATCGTTTGCCAGATCATAAACGGGCGATTCCCACATGCCTCTTCCAAAGGTTGCCGCACGGATTTTATGTGCGGGATAGAATATTTCCATATCGTACACAATCACGTTTGGCAGGTCCTTCATAAAAGGAACCCATTGGCCGAGATTATCGTTGGTGTAAAAGATTCCGGCATCCGTTCCCACATAAATACCGTTGGCGCTGTTCTTTTCGTAAACTACCACATTGGCCGGAATATTGGGCAGATTACCCGATACATTGAGCCAGCTTTGTCCTCCGTTTGTTGTTTTCATCACTTTATATCCGCTATAATAACCGTTAAGACTTACCCAAACGGTATTCGGGTTTGTCGGATGAATGGCGAAACTGGTTACCGATCCATTTCCGATTCCGCTTGCGATACTGGTCCAGTTTTGACCGCCGTCGGTTGATCTTTTTACGTCGTAGGTTGTTGACAAATACATAATGCTCGGATTGGACGGAGCGATTGCCAAAGCTTTTATATTGTTGCTGCCGCTAAAATTAGTAAGCTTAGTCCATGAAGCCCCCTTATTGACTGTTTTATAGACATTTTTGTAGCCGGCATAAAGGATATTGGAAGCATTAGGATGCATAATATATGGCGTTACCCATCCGCCCTGTTCATTAATGCTGTTGGATATTTTTGTCCAATTGGCACCACCGTTGGCACTACGGTAAATTTGTCCGTAGTACAAGGATGCATACATAATATTATTGTTGTTATAATCAATAATACATTCCATGCCGTCACCACCCAGTACCTTGTACCAGCTGCCGTTATAGCGTGAAGTTCCGTTATCCTGCCATCCGGTTAAAATATTCTTTTCCGTTGATGTCGAAGCACCCATGCGATACATTTGCGCGATGGCCATGCCGTCATTAAAAATAGCCCAGCTGTTTCCGTTTACCAGTCCGCGGTGTGCGCCACCATCTGATGATGCCCAAACGGTTGTTTTATCATTGGCATAGCGTAATTCATGGATGTCAGCATGCACGTAATTGGAGGATGTGCTTTGCCAGTGTGAAATATTAGTCCAGGATACACCGCCATTTACGGAGCGCCAAATATTCACGCCTCCTACCAATACAATATTTTTATCTGATGGGGACACGGCAATAGCCAGATCGTACCATGCCTGTCCTCCGCTGTCCATACCGTTTGTTTGCCAGCCCAAAAGGTTTGGAGTGGTAGATTGAGTAGTAAAAGAATTCCCTGCGTTTGTAGATAAATACAAACCGGCAAATCCTCCGTCAGAAGCTTTTCCGGCAACGACATATAAGTAATTCGGGGCATCTTCGGTTACAGCCAACTCAACCCGTGCGACAGTGGTCGCAAATGATATGGAAAGTGTGCTAAAAGAACTTCCTCCGTTTGTTGTACGTATAATTCCTGTTTTTGTAGCGGCATAAATTGTATTCGGATCACCGGGCTTAAATTCCATATCACGGTACGATCCGGCTCTTAAGCGCACCCAGTTGGTTCCGCCATCTGTAGTTTTGTAAATTCCAAAAGTTGTGGAGGCGTAAACAATATTTGCATTTGTCGGATGTACCAAAACTTTGCTGACGAATCGACGCATCTGTACCGTCCAGTTTAAGCCGGTCTGACTCCAGGTTTTACCTCCGTCCGTTGATTTCAATACACCAATGGAATAAGTGTCGGAACCGTCGCGGTCGCCTGTTGCCGCATAGACAACCTGAGGATTGCTTTTACTGAACTCAATACTCGAAATGCCTAAAGCAGCCAAATCATCAGTATTTGTATTCCAATTTAAACCTCCGTCCTTGGTGTACCAAATTCCTCCGGAGGCGGCTCCGGCAATCATAATTTTTTTATTGGTAGGATGAAAGGCAATGCAGTTTAATCGGCCTGCTCCCGGACGTGAAGAGGAGGTGGAACCGAATGGGCCTATGGGTACCCACTTTCCTGCTGTCCCTTGACCTTTTTCCGTATTGTTATAATAATTTTTCTGTATGTCGGTATATACCTTATAAGTAGCGTTCGCATGAGTGAAAAAGCCATTGCTGTCCACACGGTCTTGCATAAAATATTCCCAGCGTTTAAA
Organism: uncultured Prolixibacteraceae bacterium; assembly: GCA_964442545.1. Classification (GTDB taxonomy): domain Bacteria; phylum Bacteroidota; class Bacteroidia; order Bacteroidales; family UBA1556; genus UBA6267. Next base: position 5,691 of record CAYUAN010000059.1, read on the forward strand.
CTGCTTCCAACCCTTTCCTTTTTCGTAGGGCTTGTCTTTAAAATATTCATTGAATTGACGTTGTGCTTCAAAAAAACTGATGTCGGGGTCTTGCATGGATGATGCCCATTGCTGCGCCCGGCTGATTTTTGAAAAACTCAGGGATAAGAAAATGATTAATACGCTAAGAATTGCAGTTTTGATGTTAATTTTCATAAGTGTAGAATATGAATTGTTAAAATAATGAGACGGCAAAGATAGTACTAAATATATTTTCCTTTTTTCCTACTTTTGTCATGGCTATAACTAATCTGATTATTATGCACTATCCTAAATATTTGCCCGGTTTATTCTTCACTTTTGTGTTTAGTTGCTTATTTATGCTCAATGCTTTTGGTCAGCTGAACTATAAATCCGACAGACACAGTTTTCCGTTAACGAAAACCAACAATGTGTCAGCGGTTAAGAATGATTTCTTTGTAAATATCCAAAATATTGATACCATATTTGAAGGAAATCAAACCTATCGTTCTCATGTAGAAGAACTAAAGCGGAAAATAGAAAGTCATAATTATTCTTTTGTGCATAATTCAGAAGGAGCAACACAAAGATATAGTACGAATGGAGTTCCTCAGCCTGTAGTGGGGCTGGGAGTAGAAGGAAATCGTTATAACGGCTCGGCTCCCAATGATAATACAATGGCTATCTCGAAAGATGGAATTGTTATTTCAGCCATTAATACCAACATAATTTTCTATGATATACATCGAGATACCATCCTGAAAAATATCTCGTTGAGTAAATTCTCCGATACACTGACTACCGTATCCAAACATCAATACGACCCTAAAGCGATTTATGATTATAAAGAAGATAAGTTTATTTTGGTTTATTTGGCAGGAGCAAGATCGGATGCGACATCAGATATTATTGTGGCTTTTTCGGAAACGAGCGATCCCCTGGGCAATTGGAATTTTTACACCTTGCCCGGCGATGCGGTAAATGATACCTCATGGAGTGATTATCCTGCGATAAGCATAAATGATAAAGAGTTGATTGTTACCATTAATTTGTTGCAATATGGCGGTTCCTGGCAAACAGCCTTCAGGCAAAGCGTGGTGTGGCAGGTTGATAAATTAGACGGATATAATGGCAAAACCTTAAATACACGCTTATATCATGATATTAAATATAATGGAAAGAATATCCGGAATATACATCCTGTACGGGGAGGCGACCAATATTACGCACCGCAGGTTTATTTGCTGTCCAATCAAAATTTCGCTTTGGAATCGGATACTTTTTTTCTTATGAAGATAACAGATCGTTATAATGCCCCTAATCCGGAGTTGAAGGTAAGTTTGTTGCTATCGGATGAAAAATACGGTATGCCGCCCAATGCCCGGCAGATTGGGTCAAAGCGTTTGGCTACGAATGATGCCCGTGTTTTGGGCGCTTTTTATCAAAATGGCGAAATACAGTTTGTGGGTAACAGTATTCATATAAACGGAAGTGATAAACTAGCGGGTTTTTATCATGGACTTATTGTAAATCCTGACAGTTTGATTGAAGATGATTTGAATCAGGGAACATTTGATTTGACAATTTACAATGACGTGAATAATCCGGTTTTTGAATATGGCTATCCTAATATTTCCTATTGCGGTTATCCTAAAAAAAATGCGAATTGTGATTATGAGAAAGCGAGCAGGGAGTCAATCATTACGGTTAATTATTCGTCCGTTGATACATTTCCCGGATTTGGCGCGATATTTTTTAGTCAAGATAAACAGTTTTCGCCCATTAAAAATCTGAAATCAGGAAATACCTACATTCGGGTTCTGTATAATCTACAGCGATGGGGTGATTATTCCGGAACACAGCCTGTGTATGGTCAACCGGGCAGGGTGTGGGCGTCCGGAACTTTTGGAAAAATTGTCGGGAACTCCCGTGCATACGGTACCTGGATCTCGGAGCTTTCCAATCCTGTAGAAGAACCCGTGCCGCCGGAATTTGAAGCCAAGGCATTTCCTAATCCCCCTATGGATCAGCAGGTTTGCATCGAATTTAATGTGCCGGAAACCAAAGATGTGCAAATAGAGATAATTGATCTTAGCGGCCGTATCGTGCAAGTGATTTATGATGCGCCTGCTCAAGCAGGGAAAAACTTATTAACATTTTCCACCGTAGCTTTGGAGAACGGCTTGTATGTTATTCGAATTCGCAGCGGCAGCGACTTGCTTTATTCCAAGAAGATAACAGTTGTTCAATAACTTAATAATTTACTAATTTTATTAAGGACTCCGGTAACAATAATTTCGTTGCTTCGTACAAACTTTGGCATGCTTGGATTTACGTGAAAACAGAGGCAACTTATTACCTTAAATATTGTCTTTTTTATCGTAGATTACAGGAAAATAGTGTATTTTTGACTAAAATCATTTGAAAAGAAAAAAAAGAGACCATCCACATAGATAAAATTATGGAAAAGAATATTTTACGCTTATTCGTTTTTTTTACCGCCTTATTGTTTAGCAGCAGTACTTTATACGCGGTAAATGCTAATTGGAATTATACGGTTACCGGTGGCTCCAGTTCTCCGATAAATATGACGGGGGCAACTACCTTCGGAACAGGAGGGGATGATAATACCTATTATTTCAAGTGGCCCTTTACGAGCATTATTTATAGTGATGTTTATGATACGAATGATTATATATACGTAAATACCAATGGTATAATTCGATTTGATGGCGCACTTTGGGGAGGTACCGGAAGGCCGAGTAATTATGTTACATTTCCTAGTAACAGTTCTAGCTACGGACAATGTATTACTTATGGAGGAAATTCGGATGGGCATATTGACGGAGATTTGGTGTATAAAGTTACAGGTACCCAAGGTAACCGCGTTTTAACCATTGCATTTAAATACTATACGTATTATTCCGGAACAACTTCCTATAATGCGGATATTCAAATAAGCTATTATGAAAATACTCATTATATAAAAGTTGATTATTCTAACGTCGGTGGTACGCATACGCCTTCACAGCATTTTGCCATAAATGCGGGCGACGGTATATGGGGTGGCGACTATATGCTCGATTTTCCAACTTCAGACACCAGTTTTACTTTTGCTCCCGGAGCAACTCTTGATCCGCCGGCAGCTTTTTCGGCAACGGCTGTTTCGTCAAATGAAATTGACCTTACATGGACTAAAAACAGCTCGAACAGTGATGTGATAGTCGTTTATAATTCCACCAATACGTTCGGAACCCCGCTTTTAGGTGAATCGTACACTGTGGGACAGGAGTTGGCCCCCGGTCAGGGAACGGTTGTTTATGTCGGAGGAAACACAACATTGAATATTGATACATTCCCGCCAAATCATACGGGTTATTTTAAAATCTGGTCAAAATTGACTACGTCAAATTATTATTCGCCAAACGCATTGACTGATGATGCGACAACCTTTGCTTTAACCCCACCCTCTAATTTTGTAGCCACGGGTACGAGCAGTAGTACAGTGGATTTAACATGGGTGTTAAATACATACGGCGACAGTGTAATCATTACATATAATACTACGAACAATTTTACCAATCCCGTTAATGGGACTTCCTATATTGTAGGAAATCAGATTGCTCCGGGTTTGGGTACAGTGATTTATAAAGGTAAAGGCACCGCCTTTACACAAACCGGACTTACCGTAAACACACAATATTATTACAAAGTATGGTCGTACAACGGGGCTTTGTATTATTCATCAACTGCGGCGGATGATACCGCATTGACTCTGCCTCCGGCAAATCCACAATCGTTTACGGCCACGGCTTCCGGCTCATCACTTATTAATCTTGCATGGCAATTGAATGCCAATGGTGATAATGTGATTATCGCTTATAATACCACCGGCGTTTTTGCCACGCCGCAAACCGGAACAAACTATCCGGTTGGAAATACCATCGGCGGCCCGGGTACGGGAACGGTTATAGTGAATGGAACAAGCACTTCCTTCGTCCATAACGGATTGGATCCGAACACGACTTATTATTATATGATTTGGTCGTATGATAATACCTATAATTATTCTTCCGGATTAACAGACAACGCCACTACGCAGGCAATGGCAGATCCGCAAAGTTTTACTGCTACCGGTACGGCTTCGACCATCGTCAGCCTTATCTGGCAGTTAAATGCTTCAGGAGATAATGTGATCGTTGCCTATAATACCACAAATAATTTCGGTACTCCGCAAACAGGAACTAATTATGCGGTTGGTACAACCATTGGTGGTGCAGGAACGGTATTGGTCAATGGGGCAACAACCTCCTTTAATCATACGGGTTTGAATCCGAATACGACTTATTATTATAAAATTTGGTCGTACAATTCATCCTATTTTTATTCTGCGGGATTAGCCGATACAGCACAAACTCTTGCGGTGGAAGATCCGCAAAGTTTCTCGGCTACAGCCTCGGGAACATCATTGATTAATTTGCTTTGGCAATTAAATGCAGCGGGAGATAATGTAATTGTAGCCTATAATACCTCAAACAGTTTTGGTACACCCCAAACGGGCACCAACATTCCTGTTGGAAATACCATTAGCGGCCCGGGAACAGGAACCGTTTTGGTTAATGGAAACACAACATCATTTGCCCACTCGGGTTTGAATACCAATACGACCTATTACTATAAAATATGGTCTTATGATGCCGCTTATAATTATTCAAACGGATTGACGGATGATGCCACCACAGGAGGAGTTACCGATCCCACCTCATTTACGGCAACAACGGCATCTTCGTCTGCCATTGATTTGGCCTGGTCCGGAGTAAGTCCCGGAGACAGCGTGATGATTGTTGCTTCAACATCCTATCCTTTTGCCACACCTGTTGACGGTTATGCATATTGGGTAGGAGGTGCTATTGCACCGAATCAGGATGTAATTTATCGCGGTGATGCTGCCGGATCTCCATTCCAGCATACAGGACTTACCGCAAGTACAAAATATTATTACAAAATATGGGCTTATGATCCTGCGACAGATTACTATTCAAGTCCGGGATTGGAGGACAGTGCCATAACCATGGCTCCGGGTATTGCAACATTCCCGTATATTGAAGACTTTGAAAATCAAAATTCTAATCAAGGGAATTTGACCGGTTGCCAAACCTATTTCCCATTATCAACCGATTGGCAAAATGTTACCACCGATGATATCGACTGGGTAGCACGGCAAGGAACCACTCCTACAGGTAACTGGGGAACAGGACCGAGTGGAGACCATACCACCAGCGCACAAACAGGAACTTATCTTTATACCGAATCATCCTCCTGTTATAATAAAGAGGCCTGGTTGGTTAGCCCCTTATTTAATTTTACCAATTTGACGAATCCGCAACTGAGGTTTTATTATCATATGTATGGTGCAACCATGGGTAACTTAAGCGTTCAGGTTTCTACCAATGGCGGAACCACATGGTCATCGAACTTGTTTTATAAGTCGGGGCAGCAACAAACTTCACAAACGGCACCCTATGCGGAGGCAAATGTGAACTTGTCTGCCTATGCGGGTATGGCGAATATTAAGATCAGGATTATGGGTAAGACCGGCAGCAGCTGGCGCTCGGATATGGCAATAGATGATATTAAAGTGTATCAGCCGACCCCGATGACAGTATCTTCAGTCACCACCGAACAGGATACATTACCCGTTGTTTTGGGATCAACTAATCAGCAAATTATCAGAGTGAAAATTGTTTCTCCCGGAGATTATAATTTCTTGTCTTTAACCTCTCTTGCATTTAACACAAACGGAACACCAAATCTTTCCGATATAACCAACGCGAAAGTTTATTATACGGGTAATAATCCGGAATTCTCGGCAACTACCCAATTTGGTGCGGCAGTGGCTTCCCCGAGTGGAAACTTTAGTATTTCCGGTTCGCAAGTTCTGGCCGACGGAGTTAATTATTTCTGGTTGACCTATGATATTCCGGCCTCGGCCACCATTGGCCATGTGGTTGATGCGGAATGTGTGTCGGCAACAATCTCATCTCAAAACTATATACCGACGGTTACCGCTCCTCCGGGAACCAAGACTATTGTCGGACGAATTATCGTTGGTGTGGGTACTTCTACCGAATGGCAAGGACCGGTTTACCCGCCTTATTATCATTCGGCACATGAAGCAATATATTTGAGTTCGGAATTAGGTTCGGGTTCAAAAGAGATTAAAAAACTGGCCTGGTATAAAGCTTCCGGGTCGAATACAACAGACCAGATTGATAATATCAAGGTATATATGAAAAACTCAACAGTTTCTACATTGAGTTCAGGTACCTATTCTTTGACCGGATATACGCTGGTGTATAACGGGCCAATGACCAATAATAAAGTAACGGGCTGGATGGAGATTCCATTGAGTAATACTTTCTTGTATGACGGAACCTCTAATATTCATGTATTGGTAGTGCAAACCAAACCGGCATCAACATGGTCAAATTATCCCTATTATGCTTATTCGGTTACTTCTGCAAATCGGGTGCGCCGTGCCTATAATTGGTCGTCTGCACCAACTAATCTGACGGCGACAAACCATCGTCCGAATATTCGTTTCGAGTATGTATTGCCGGCTCCGATGATTTATACCACATCCACGGCATTCCATAATAATTTGAAAAATGTGGGTACCGGCGATTTGAATCAGGAGATCTTAGGGATTAAAGTAGAAACGCAGCATACCGGTAATCCATTGAGCTTGACAAAATTGGTATTGAACACTTTAGGTTCAACTGATGCGGCGGCAGATATAGCCAATGCGAAAGTATATTATACCGGCAGTAACCCGAATTTTGACCCCACGACCCAATATGGCAGTACGGTAACGGGCCCGAACGGTACATTTACTGTAACGGGAACGCAGACCCTGCTTCCGGGTGATAATTATTTCTGGGTGGCTTACGATGTAAAAGCTACGGCAACGGTTAATCATGTGATTGACGCTCGATGTACCTCGATTACAGTTGGCGGTAGCGATTATACACCGCTTGTAACTAATCCGGCCGGAAATCGCACCATTAAGAAATATGTTACGATTGGTGATGTGACGCAAAGTACTGCTGATTTGAGTCAGCCGTTACACACATATCGTTATCATGGTTGGGAAGCGATATATAAAGCGAGTGAAATGGGCGGCGCCAAAGATCTTACCGGTATAGCGTTCTATAAAAAAACAGGAGCGAATACTACTAATGATATACTGAATGTTAAAATTTATGTGAAACATACCACGGATAATTCTCTGGCTACGGGAACCTATTCTACAACCGGATATACCCTGGTGTTTAACGGTAATTTCCCGAATGACGCGCCGAGCGGTTGGATGAGTGTATCTTTCTCTCAGCCATTTGCTTATAATGGAACGGACAATCTGGAAGTGCTGATAGAGCAATCGTTGGGATCATGGTTTACCGGAGGTCCGGCTTGGTCGTACAATACGGTATCGCCTAATCGGGCACGTTTTGCCAGCAGCTGGTCATCGCAACCGACTTCTTTAACTGCTTCAAACCGCCTGGCCAGTGTTCGATTCGAATATGAACCACCACAACCGATGTCTTATATATCATCCACGGTAACACAGGCGAATGTCAGCAATATCGTACGTGGTTTGCCCGACCAGGAAGTAATCGGTATTGAGGTGGTAACACAAAACAGTGCCAACCCGTTGACGGTAACATCTTTCTCATTAAGTACCAATGGAAGTTCAAATCCTACGGGTGATATTTCCAACGCCAAAATATATTATACCGGCAATTCATCGACATTTGCCCCGATAAACCAGTTTGGTGTACAAGCTAATCCGAATGGTACGTTTACTATTACAGGAACGCAGGCACTGACCATGGGGACCAACTATTTCTGGTTGGCTTATGATATTCCGGCCACGGCAACATTGGGTAATCATGTGGATGCCGAGTGTACTTCCATTACGGTTTCCGCGCAAGCGAAAACACCGACTGTTACGGCTCCTGCCGGTTCACGGACTATTGTGGGGGCCTTATCAGGATATTATACTATTGGAACCGGTGGCGATTACTCCTCATTTACGGCCGCTGTTAACGACCTTAACACCTTCGGAGTAAGTGGTTGGGTAACCTTCAGAGTGCTGAATGGTACCTATAATGAGCAAATTACCTTAGGTTCCGTGCCTAACGGTTCAGTGCTTCGTCCCATTACTTTTGAATCTTATTCAGGTGATAGTTCGTTGGCTGTATTAACTTACGCCTCGTCATCTTATTCCAGCCGGGTAACACTTACCATTATGGCCGATTATTACCGTATTAGAAATTTGACCATCAAAGCTACAGGTGCCAATTATGGTGATGCAATTGCGCTTACCGGTAGCCCGAACGGAGTGGAAATACGAAACTGTCATTTGGTTAGTACAGCCTCCTTTAACGGCTCCGGAATAAATATTTATGCTAATAACGCGAACAATACAAAGATTGTTCAGAATTATATTGAATCATCCTATTATGGCGTGTATTTGCGAGGCACTAGTAATACCAGCAGATTAACCGGGGTTGTTTTGGATAGTAATGTTATCGAAAGCGGAACGTACGGTACCTATAATTTGTATGGTACGGATTTCAAAATGCGTAAAAATATTGTAAGTCTTTCGCAAAAAACCACCGCTTATGGTGCATATCTTTTCTATGTAAACGGAACGACGGAAGTTTCTTATAATAAGTTTAGTATAAGTGGCTCTTCCACTGCCGTGGGTATTTATATGCGTAATTCCGGAAATACGACGACAGATCCGTTTATGATCTATAACAACTTTGTTTCGATTATCTCCAATCCGAGTTCCGGAGCAACGGGTATTGATATGTATTTAGTGGATAATATCAATGTATATTATAATAATGTAAACAATACTGCCACATCGGCAACAACCAATGCGGCTATTTATGTTTACTCCGGAACAAATATCAAGGTGGTTAATAATAATGCCACTGCATCAGGCGGCGGATACGCCTTATATTATTATAACAATACTTCGGTATCACAGTCGAATCATAATAATATGTATTCAACCGGTGACCTGGGCTATTATAATGGTGCGACAATTTCAGGATTATCCCAGTGGAAGACTGCTACGGGAATGGATGCAAATTCGGTTTCTATGAATCCGCAATATGTTTCCAGTACCGATTTGCATATCGGTAACTATGCGCTGGATAAAAGCGGAATGCCGATTAGCGGTATAACGGATGATATCGATGATTCATTACGTGATGCAACAAAACCGGATATTGGTGCGGATGAGTTCTCCGTGGATATAGATGCCGAATTGACTTGGATGACAAATCCGGTATCGCCAATGTGTTCTGATACGGCTTTAGTAACGGTGACTCTTAGAAATAACGGACTAAATACTCTTACTTCAGCGACTATTAATTGGTCGGTTAACGGAGTGGCGCAAACGGCCTATTCATGGACAGGTTCTTTAAGTACCGGTGATTCTGTTAGTGTAAATCTGGGCAGTTATTTCTTCCCGGTAGGTAATATTCCGGTAGTTGCTGCGGTAACGAATCCAAATGGCCAGTCAGATCAGATTCCATCCAATGACAGTATCATTGATACGGTTATGGTAAGTAGTTCTGCCACGGCAGA
>CAYUAN010000060.1:0-17561 GCA_964442545.1 uncultured Prolixibacteraceae bacterium
GGCTGCCGTAGGCAACCAGGAGAAATGCGCATAAGCCGAATCTGTACCATTATAATGTGTGGTAAAAGTACCACCCGGAATACCATTGTTCCAGGAGATGCTGAACTTGTCAGGATTACCCGTAGTACCGGGATTAAAAGTATCGGCATCAAAACCATTGATATCAAACTCAATGGGGTCAGGGCTCAAGCATACATCAATCCGGTAAGTAGTATCATTGGGGTTATAAGTATGCGACATGGTAGTGTCCATACCGGAGAGTACCGGAATATTATTATTACATGAAGTTACTTTTAGTTGAATATCACGATATACCGTACCGATAAGGGTCGGGCTTCCGTTAATATTACGATATTCTTCCACTTTAATTCCCAGAACAGTAACCAGGTTTGAAGTTGCTGTAAAGCAAATATCACCGGTAACGGGGTCCAGTGTGATTCCGGGAGGAGTCTGAGCGGTAAGGAAGTTGGTAAATGACCAAGGAGCACTATAAGTTACTGTTGAAGTAGGGCTGTTGGTCATAACTTGATAAAACGAATAAACCAAAGAATCGCCATCGGGGTCAAGCGCTCCGTGGTTGAAGCAGAAAGGTTGGTTACTGCAGACAATAGCATTCGGTTTATTGGAAAAAGTGGGAGAACTGTTGCAAGGCGCATTCAGGTTATTTAATATTGCCTGATTATACCAACCATTACTGGTATTACTTGGTACAGTGGTAATCGGGTTACGGCAGCAGCTGGAAGTGGACATAGTCCAATAATTACAAGGAGCCAGTGTAACCTGCGCTTGATAAACATATTCTTGAATACCATAGTTATTATATTGGTTCCCGGAGCAACGGGTCGGACTGGCTGAACAGCCCGGGGTAATTTCCTGTCCGGTTCCCGGTAATGCATTTAAGGTTGCGGTAAAGTTAAAAGCGGAATTCGAGGAACAGTTGAATGATACGGTTACATTAGATGGGGCATTTACTCCGCTACAATCACGATAGAATGTATAGGTAATTAAGTAAGTATTACCTCCCAGACAGGTGTATGTTAAGTCTGCACCTGCAAAGTGGGAAGCTTTGCTTTCATTAATATTTGTAAAAAAGAATACAAATGTTAACATTAAAAGAAGTAAGATCTTTTTCATGGTATTATAAATTTAGTTTGATTGTTTTCCTGTCTGCATTGTCGATTCAGTGCAATGACACATAGATATGTAAAAGGTTTAATTTAACGCATTAAAAATAAGTAAAAATTTAGGTTATTCTTTTGATGTTTTTTTTTGCGCCGTTTCTTTTAACCGCCTGCGCCATTCAATATATCCCATTGTAGCCAGTATCAGAAACACAATAAATTGCATGGATGTCAGTACATAGCCTTTGTAGAAATATAGTGGAATTGATATTAAATCGCCGATAATCCAGAGTACCCAGTTCTCGATTTTCTTCAGCGCCATCAACCACATTCCCAAAAGGAAAATTGATGTGGTAAGCGCGTCCAGAACAGGAATATCACTATCGGTAAAATGTGTAAGTATATAGTACAGAATCAGAAAGAAAACAGCAAATCCTAATACAATTAAAAGGTTTTGCTTGCGGTTTGTCCGGCTTATTTCCCGTTCGGCAGCAGTGCCGTTTTTATGCGTCCAGTTGTACCAGCCATATACGCTCATTACAAAATAAAAAACATTGATTCCGGCATCGGCATAAATCTTTCCTTCGATGCAGATATACACATAAAGCAAAACGCTGATAATGCCGGTAGGGAAGACCAGAATGTTTTCCTTGCGGGCAAACCAAACACTTAGAATGCCAAAAAATACGGCGATTCCTTCAATCAGGCTGCTGTCGTAAAGATTCGCGTAAAGTGTTTGTAAAATGTCTTCCATATTTTGCTGTTGAAACGGCAGCGAAAATACATTTATTTTCGGATAATGCTAAGGGTTCCGTTTTTCTCCGACTTTTTACTGTCGTTCAACTGCAGGCGATAAAAATAAGTGCCATCCGGTATATTGGCCGCATCCCAGTCGTTTTTATAATCCATGGCTTCGTAAACAATGCGCCCGTTACGATCCATAATATATAACTGACTTCCCGGATAATGTTCCAGCCCGAGGATTACAAAACGGTCGTTGCGCCCGTCGCCGTTGGGCGTGATTACATTGGGGATTTTGATATTGCAATCTTTTACGGTCAATAACATACGGCTGCTTACGGTATCGGCGCAACTCATTACGTTCAACTGAATCGGGTACTCGCCCGGCTCCAGATTAGTCAGATAAATCTCCGGCGTATTCAGCTCACTAAGCGACCATTGGTAGGTAAATTCTTTGTTGTTGCAGCCTGACGAAATCAAAACGGATTCGTAATTACAGATAACGCGGTCGGGGCCTAAATCAGGCTTGGGCTTGGGAAAGATTTTTACATTAATGGTATCGCCTCCCAAAAGATTATTTTTGAAATCAAATACCGCGACCGTATAGATTCCGCTTTCCGAAACCTGAATCGAAGCGGTGGTGTCACCGGTTGACCACAGATAATGGATATTGTTCAAGTCTGTAATCAGGGCATTTAAACGAACGGCTTTATTGCTGCATATTTCCTCGCCCAAATTCAGTTCGTCGCTAACGGCTTTGCGGGCCATGCCCACATCATAGTTGCTGTTTTGCCCGCTTCCCGTTCCTCCGGAATATGCGCCCCCGTAATGATCAGGTAATACCTGATTGTCCGGCACATCATTTTGAGCATAATTTTCTTTCGGCAGCTCCGCCGGCTTTTCGGGATGCCTATTTTCCGGACTGTTTTGTTGTTCGGGTGATTGGGCAACCATCTGTTCATCTTCAAGCGGAATAGTCTGCCCGTTTTTCGGACTAATCTTCGGAATATCTTTCGTATTGTTTTCCCGGACCGGCTTTTGGGTTTCGTTATTACCGGCAAATTGCTCTTCAGGAACTTCTTGTTTTTCCTCTTGCATTGGTTGTACGACTTCCTTTTGAGGTGAATTTTCGACCACCTTGGGCTGATGTTCTCTGTCACTGCCCGAGCGAATGGCGATAAAAATGAAAAATCCAATCAGGATGGCGGCAGCGGCATAATAGAGCGCTTTGCGTACGGGGAGGTTAAAGCGTTTGGGCTGAGCCGGTGCGCTTTTAATCTCCGACAACACAGCATCTTCCAATTCGTCGAAATACGAATCGGGCACACGAAACGGACGCGTTCCTTTTAAGCTTTGCAGCAAAGGCGCGTCATTCAGTTCGTCATTATTCGCTATGTCTTGATGCTCTTTCATTGTTTTTAATTCGTTGCTATGATGTTTTTCCGCCCTAAAGGTTTAATCCGATTTTAATTTTTCTTCAATTTTTTTAACCGCGTGATGATAGGAAGCTTTCAAACCGCCCGGAGAAGTACCCAGTATTTCCGAGATTTCCTGATACTTCAAATCCTCATAAAAGCGCATATTAAATACCAGCCGTTGTTTTTCGGGCAATTCGAGCAAGGCCTTTTGCAGGCGGCGTTCAATCTCGTCACCGCTCATCATGCTGTTGTCGTCAAGGCGGTTGGCCAACAGAAATTCCACCTTATCTATCGGTACGGCCGACTGCCGTTTCAGCTTGCGCAAATAGTTCAGGCTTTCGTTGGTAGCGATGCGGTATATCCACGAGAACAAGGAAGAATCGCCCCGGAAATTATCCAGGTTTTTCCAGATTTTAATAAAAGTGTTTTGGGTAATATCATTGGCATCCTCGTGGCCGATTACAATATGCCGGATATGCCAATAGGTACGTTCTTTATAAGCCTTCAATAAAACACGAAAGCCGCGCTCCTTCGTTTGAGGATCGCGGCATAATTCGATTATTTCACTGTCGGTTAATTGAGGCATCGTACAAAAGTAAATTATTCTGCAATAACGCCCAATTTACAGACGGCTATTGCGTTATTTTCGTTGTATGGCCCGAAGCGCGGCAGCGACAATATCTTTGGTATCCAAACCGTATTTTGTCATCAGTTCGTCCGGAGTTCCACTCTCGCCGAATTTATCGTCCACAGCAACAAACTCCATCGGTGTTGGTTGTTTCATTGCCAGCAGTTGGGCAATACTGTCGCCCAGTCCGCCATTACGCAGATGCTCCTCGGCACTCACCACACAACCGGTCTTGGCCACGGAAGCTAAGATGGCTTTTTCGTCCAAAGGTTTAATCGTGTGGATATTTATTATTTCGGCTTCAATGCCTTTTTCGGCCAACTGCTCTCCGGCCTCAATCGCTTTCCAAACCATGTGGCCCGTAGCGAAAATACTCACATCACTGCCTTCGTTCAGCATTACGGCTTTGCCTATTTCAAACTGCTGGTCGGCAGGGGTGAAGTTCGGCACTTTCGGGCGGCCGAAGCGTAAATACACCGGGCCTTCGTAATCGGTAATAGCCAATGTGGCCGCCTTGGTCTGGTTGTAATCGCAAGGATTAATCACCACCATATTCGGCAGGTTTTTCATCATGCTGATATCTTCCATCGTTTGATGAGTGGCGCCGTCTTCACCCAATGTCAGTCCCGCGTGCGAAGCACAAATCTTCACATTTTTGTTGGAATAGGCTACCGACTGGCGCACCTGGTCCAGCACCCGGGCCGTAGCGAAATTGGCGAAAGTGCCGGTAAACGGAATCTTACCCCCCACGGCCAGTCCGGCAGCAAGGCCAATCATATTGGCCTCGGCAATTCCTGTTTGGAAAAAGCGTTCGGGAAATTCCTGAGCAAAATCGCCCATTTTCAGCGAGCCCGTCAGGTCGGCGCAAAGGGCCACGACATTTTTATTTTTCCTGCCTGCTTCCAGCAGTCCCGCCCCGAATCCGGAGCGTGTATCTTTGGTTTCGTTATAGCTGTATTTTTTCATGAGTTCCGCTTTTTAGTAATCGCCCAGTGTTTCGGGTATTTGTTTTAGTGCCTCGGCCAGTTGCTCGTCGTTTGGTGCCACTCCGTGCCATTTGTGCGTGCCCATCATAAAGTCCACGCCATAGCCCATTTCCGTGTGCATTAAAATCACTACCGGCTTGCCTTTGCCGGTTTCGGCTTTGGCACGGGCCAGTCCGTCCACAACTTCTGCCATATCATTACCGTTCATCTCCAACACCGTCCAGCCAAAGGCCTCCCATTTGGCGTGCAAATCGCCCAGGTTCATCACCTCGTCCGTCGGGCCGTCAATCTGCTTCTTATTGTAATCCACCGTAGCGATAATATTATCTACATTTTTGGCGGCGGCATACATCGCGGCTTCCCAAATCTGCCCTTCGTCCAGCTCTCCATCGCCGTGCAGGGTATAAACTAGGTGCGGGTCCCCGTCCAGCTTTTTGGCTTGTGCATGACCCAAAGCCACCGAGAGTCCTTGTCCCAGTGAGCCCGAAGCAATGCGAATACCTTCCAGACCCTCTGCCGTCGTTGGATGCCCTTGCAGGCGGCTGTTTAATTTACGCAGTGTAGCCAGTTCGCTAACCGGAAAATACCCGCTGCGTGCCAGCATGCTGTACCATACCGGCGCGATATGTCCGTTCGACAAATAAAATACATCCTCGCCCTTTGCTACCATCGAAAAGGGATCCGGATGATGTTCCATCACCTCGCCATATAATGCGGCAATGAAATCGGCCGCACCCAGCGATCCGCCCGGATGCCCCGAATTTACGGCATGCACCATGCGCAAAACATCGCGCCGTGCCTGATTTGCCAAGTCTTGTAATTCTTTGATTGTTGCCATTTTGCTCTATTAAAATTTATGCAAAAATACGTTTTTCAACTATGGATTTTCGAGCTGTTAATAATAATTGAGAAGTTTGTATGGAGGAAGTTGCTAATACGCTAGATAGAATTGTCTTCTGAATTCAAAATGGAAAAGCGTTTAATTAATGGTATTTTATGGACGCAGAATTTATGGCTTTTGAGATTTAGACATAAATATGAATTTTTATTATTTAATCAGCAATTTGTAGGTTGCGCACGCTTCATTTGATAGAACGTTTAATATGTAGAGCCCCGGTGCAACATTAAGATTAATATTATTTACCGTGTCAGGATTATTCACCATTTTAATAAGATTGCCTTTAATGTCATAAATCATTATTGATTCCGCTTTATAATTTACAATAATGCTAAAATTACCATTATTGGGATTGGGGAATACAGAAATACTTTCCGGAGTAAAATCTGCTATTCCTGTCGAAACAATTGTCACGCAATTCGATGTGTCAATACATCCGTTTTTAGTTACTTCAACAGCATAAGATCCGTTTATTGTGGGCGTAAAGCGTTTTGATGTTTCTCCTTGAATTGCTATGTAATTATTCCCACAATCAAGCCATTGGTAAGAAGAGCCCCGGGCATTTGATGTAATGATTGGGTCTGTTACGATAACTCTTGTGTCCGGTTCAATAGTTAAATTTAATACAATAACCGAATCGCATCCATTGCTGTTTGTGAAACTAACGCTTGCTGTGGAGTTGTTTGCTGAATAGGTTACGCCATCAATCCAAGTAAAGGTATCACATGCAATATGTTGTTCTATATATTTTTTATTACAAGTTGTGTTTCTGTATAAAAAAGCTGCTTCTGAAGGAATGTTTGGAATGTTTCTATCCCCAATAATCAAAAAATCTAAATCTGTATCATTATCAATATCGACAAAAGCAGCATTACCATAACCTATATCTTCAAAAAAGTTAGTATCAGATAAACTATATATACCTGAGCCATTATTCAAATAAAGACGAGTTCTGAAAACACAGCTTCCAGTTTCACCACAAACCAGTATATCTTGATCGTTATCATTATCAATATCAGCGAATGAAACGGTACCTCTACATACATTAATAATAGGGGTATTGGGCATTAATGTAAAAAAACCATTTCCATCATTCTTATATATAGAAGTACTGATGGTACTATTAGAAATACCGGATAGTAGAATGTCTAGATCATTATCATTATCAATATCAGCAATGTCTATATCTCCATCATGTAGTTGGTTGAATTGAGTGTTTGTATCCAGAGTAAATTGGCCGGTTCCATTATTCTTGTATAGAGCTGCTCCCCAATAGCCTGATATGATTACGTCATTGTCGTTGTCATTATCAAAATCAGCAAATGCGATTGAACTAAAAAATGTTTTAAAGAAAGGAGTGTTCGGCACGTAGGTAAAGTTACCAAGACCATCATTCAGATATAGTTTTGCAGTTAAAAAAGTTGAGATATTCTTTCCGGTAACCAGCAAATCCAAATCATTATCATTATCAATGTCCGAAAAGGCAACGGCTCCATTTGCAACGCCTTCAATAATTGTTCCTGGTTTTAATGTGAAATTTCCTAAACCATCATTAATATACAATTTGGCTACTCTATTTGAATTGCTAGTGAGTCCGGTAATTAGTAAGTCGGGGTCATTATCATTATCAATATCAGCAAAAGCAATAGACCCATTGTGAATACCAATAAAAGGTGCTGCTTTTAATGAGAAATTTCCACTTCCATCGTTAATAAATAGTTTTGATTGGGGGCCTACTATATGCGCATTTCCACAGGTTACAATGTCCTGGTCTCCATCATTATCTACATCAGCATAGGCAATTGAGCAGTATTTCAATCCGATAAAATTTGTTGAATCAATGTTTGAAAAACTTTGTGAGACTATTGAATTTGTGAAAAGGAATAATGTGATTAGTAAAAAAATATAGCGCATAATCTTTTTAGGATATAGTTATACAGGAATTATAAACCCCAAATATAAGCAATTATTTTTTAACATATTGTAAGTTGTAAAACAATGGCCCTGTCGGGAAGTAAAAAGGCAAAAGTTAGAAGTATGAAGTTGGAAGTCGGAAGCCGGGGCCTCGACTCCGCTCGGCCACCTGGATGTTGGAAGGTAGCACCCTATTACCGCAGGTCATCGAGCGGAGTCGAGATGCCTGGGGTTTATACCTATTTTGAGCCATTCTACAAGCAAAAAACAAGCGTGGGAATACGTCCTCACGGCAAAGATTCCGCGAGCGCGCAGCGCGAAGCGGGCTTAAACCGTGCAAAACCCAATTCACTCCAACAATTCACCGAAAAAGAATCCCTCTTTGAGAAAGGAAGCCGGGACCTCGACTCCGCTCGGCCACCTTTAAGGCAAAAGGAAAAAGTATCAAGGCAAATGTTGCGTCTCGACTCCGCTTGGCGACCTTTAAGGCAAAAGGTAAACGTTTGAAGTAATAATCGAAGCATATCAGGCTGGCGGGTATAATTTAATATAAATCAGCTTTGCTTTGCCCGTGTATTTTAGTTTATGTGTATCTTTGTTTTAAACACAGCAAAAACATTTTTTCGATGCCACTTAGTCAAAACAATCATTTCTATTATTCGGATGTTGCTTTTAGTCAGCTGATGAATAAGCGGGTAAATAAGATTTTGCTTATTTGCAGTACGTATGACGCCTTTATGTTGGAGGAAGACGGGCGTATTGATGAACAGATTTTTAACGAATATGTGGCGCTGAACTTGCGTTATCCGCCCCAGTTTATACAGGTAACCAAGGCCGATGAAGCCTTGAAGATGCTGGAAACCGAGCAGATTGATATGGTTATTTCCACGCTGAACCTGGTGGGGATGGATGTGTTTGAGATGGCGCGCAAAGCCAAAGAAATTAAGCCCGATGTGCCGGTGGTATTGCTTACGCCCTTTTCGCGAGAGGTGTCTTTGCGACTGGAGCATGAGGATACCACAGCCATTACGGCCATATTCAGCTGGCTTGGCCATTCGGATATTATGCTGGCCATTGTGAAATTGCTTGAGGATTTTATCAATGTGGAGCATGATGTGAACGAGGTGGGGGTGCAGGTGATTATCCTGGTGGAAGACTCGGTGCGTTTTTATTCGAGTTATTTGCCCAATATTTACAAAATAATTTTCAATCAGTCGAAAAAGTTTATGGCCGAGGGCCTGAATGAGCACCAAAAGACTATGCGGATGCGTGGCCGCCCCAAGATATTGCTGGCCACCAATTACGAACGGGCAATTGAATATTACGAGAAATATAAAAACAATTTGCTGGGTATTATTTCGGATATCAGTTATCCGCGCGAGGGTAAACAGGATAAGCATGCGGGATTGCGCCTGTGTAAACGGGTTCGCAAGGATGACCGCTTTTTGCCGTTCCTGCTGCAATCATCGGACGGAGAAAATGAAATTTACGCCAAGCGCTTACGGGCGGGTTTTATCAATAAAAATTCCAAGACGCTGATTCAGGAGTTGAAGCATTATATTATTGAGAATTTCGCATTTGGCGATTTTGTGTTTATCAACCCAAAGACCAATGAGGAAGTAGGCAGGGCTTCAGATTTGCAGAGTTTGCAAAAACTGGTACTTGAGATTCCGGATGAGGTGCTGGGCTACCATATCAACCGCAACCATTTTTCGAAATGGCTGAAAGCGCGGGCCTTATTTCATATTGCCAATATGTTTAAATATATGCGTGCCGAGCATTTTAATAATCTGGACGAGGTGCGGCAGTTTATTTATCAGGCGCTTTCGGGCTATCGTAAGAATACGGCGCGCGGGGTGATTGCGAAGTTTTACCGCAAAAAGTTTGACAGCTATGTGATGTTTGCCCGTATCGGCGACGGTTCAATAGGCGGAAAGGCCCGCGGCTTGGCCTTTATCGATATGCTGCTGAAGCAAAATAATTTGCACCATAAATATGAAGGCGTATTTATCACTATTCCCAAAACGGTGGTTATCAGTACTGATATCTTCGATATATTTATGGAGAGCAATGATCTGTATAAAATCGCTTTAAGCGATGAGTCTGATGAGTTTATTCTGGAGCGTTTTATAAAATCGAAATTGCCCAAAAGCCTGTTGCGCGATATGGCGGCCTATGTACGCGTGGTACAGCGACCCATTGCCATACGCTCTTCGAGCCTGCTCGAGGATTCGCATTATCAGCCATTTGCGGGTATTTATTCAACCTTTATGTTGCCTATGCAGGGCGATGAGGAGATGAAATTGCGTATGCTGGCCGAGGCGATAAAGAGTGTGTATGCTTCCGTTTATTTTAAGAGCAGCAAGGCCTATATGCAGGCTACCAAGAATGTGATTGACGAGGAGAAAATGGCAATCGTATTGCAAGAGGTGTGTGGTAATACATACGGAAATCTTTATATGCCGAATTTCTCGGGTGTTACCCGTTCGGTGAATTTTTATCCCGTAATTGATGAAAAAGCGGAAGACGGCGTTGTGGAGCTGGCTTTGGGTCTGGGGAAACATATTGTGGACGGCGGCGGGCATAATTTACGTTTTTCGCCCAAAAGCCCACAGAAAGTCTTGCAGCTTTCCACTCCTCAACTCGCGCTGACGGCTACCCAGAAGCATTTTTACGCTTTGAAAATGGATACCGACAGTTTCAAACCCTCCATTCACGATGATGTGAATCTGGCAAAGCTGAGTATCCGAAGTATTCCCGATCATCCGAGCTTTAAGATGCTGCTGTCCACCTACGATTTCCATTCCGAGATGATTCGTGACGGATATGTGGATGGCGGTAAGAAGATTGTTACGTTTGCGCACATATTGAAATACAATAAGTTTCCTTTGGCAGAGATTGTTTCGGAAGTGCTCGAAATGGGCCAGACGGCGATGAATAATCCGGTGGAGATAGAGTTTGCCGTAAATCTGAATAAAAACGAAACAGGGGAAATGACCTTTAATTTGTTGCAAATACGTCCTATTGTGGAAACCACCGGCAGCCAGATTGTAGATATTCTCGATGAAGAGGAAGAGGAGGCCATTATTGTTTCCGAATCGGCTTTGGGGAATGGTCTAATCACGGGTATCCGTGATGTTGTTTATGTAAAGCCGCAGGGTTTTGAGGCGGCCAATAATCCGAAATTGCCCCCCATTATTGAAAAAATAAACGATGGTTTCGCCAAGGAGAAGAAGCATTATGTATTGATTGGCCCCGGACGTTGGGGTTCACACGATTCGTGGTTGGGTATTCCGGTAAGCTGGCCGCAGATTTCCGAGGCACGTCTGATTGTGGAATCAGGCCTGGAAAATTATCGCATCGACCCTTCGCAGGGTACGCACTTTTTTCAAAATCTGACCTCTTTCCATGTGGGCTATTTCACGATTAATCCGTATATCAACGATGGTATTTATCAGGTGGAAAAGCTGGATGCCATGGACGCGGTGTATGAGGATGAATTTGTGCGGGTAGTGCATTTTGATGAGGATTTGATTATAAAAATTGACGGCCGCAAAAGCAAGGGGATTTTATTGAAGCGTAAAAAGAAAAATTTAGAAGATGAATTTTAATAAACAGAAGCGAAAAATATGAGAAAACTCTATTTTCTGCTAATTTTCCTTTCAGGTTTTTTTATAGAGGCTTTGGCCCAGGATTCTTTGGTGGTCTATACCAAAAGAGGGTTCAAGGGCGACCGTCCTAAAATAGGTTTAGTGCTGAGTGGTGGTGGAGCCAAGGGTATTGCGCACGTTGGTTTTCTCAGAGTGATGGAAGAGGCGGGCATTCATCCTGACTATATTACCGGAACCAGTATGGGGAGTATTGTGGGGGGCTTGTATGCCATTGGGTTTACGGTGGATTCCATTCAGCAGATGATGGAGAAGCAAGACTGGACTGAAATATTGAGTAATAAGATTGATTTCCGCCGGGTGAATATGGAGGAAAAACCTGATTACGGGGAATATTTTACCGAATTGCCTATGCATGGCTGGAAGCCCGGCCTGCCTAGCGGAGCTATTAAAGGGCAACAACTGGAGTTGTTGTTTGAAAAATTGACGGTATCCGTCGCAAACGATACCTCTTATGATGAATTTTATATTCCCTACCGGGCCGTGGCTACTGATTTACTGACCGGAAAACCTTATGTGTTTTCCAGCGGGCCCTTGGCCATTGCCATGCGGTCGAGTATGTCGATCCCAACGATAATGCAGCCGATAGAATATAAAGGTATGCTGTTGGTAGATGGAGGTTTAGTGCGAAATTTCCCGGTGGAAGAAGTGCTTAAGATGGGGGCGGATATTGTAATAGGTGTATATACCGGAGGCCAACTCCTTCCGGAGGAAGATTTAAACAATATGGTAGCGATACTCAAACAATCCTCATTAATGGGGGGGATTCTTGATGCGCAAAGTCAACGAAAGAAAGTTGATATTTATATTGAACCGGATTTAAATGATATGAGTGCCGCTGATTTTAGCAGTGCGGTGGAATTTTATAAACGGGGTTACGTAGCTGCCAAAAAGAAATTGCCGGAACTGAAAGCATTAGCCGAATATATGAAGCAGTTTGATGTGCCCGAGAAAAAGCGGCCTGTTTTAACCGATTCGGTGTATATTTCGGATGTTCAATACACCAAATTATCAAATAAAAAGTATAATTCACTAGCACGTAAGGTGCTGAGCCTTACGCCGGGAAGATCGGTTACTCCTGAAGATATTGAAGAAAGTATTAACCGTTTGTATGGCACACGCTTGTTTAAGAAAGTGGGTTATCATTTCGAAAAAGCTCCAAACGGAACCGGAGCCGTTTTAAAATATGATTTGATTGAGCGGGAATCAAAGCACTTGAACTTTGGTATTCAATACCGGAACGAGTCGAAGATCGGCTTAATTGTAGGACTGAAACTAAGAAATGTTTTGTTGCCTATGTCAAAACTTAATATGAAGTTTCGCTTATCTGAATATCCTGCGCTGCGATTACGCTATTTTACTTATATGGGTTATTCTACAAAATTAGGTACTTCCATTAGTTATAATTTATATGCCAGTGATGTTCCAATCTATGAGGATCGCCAATTGACAGCACGATATACTCGTTATTTGTCCAATGTAAATGGGGATATTAGCTATTTCCCTTCTATAAATATGAAATTCAGTCTGTTCGGTCGATATGAAGTTTCTAATTATAAGCGCTCTATTGATGCTGAAAATACGATAATCAATAACATAAAAGCTAAAAGCTGGTTTTCAGGAATCGTTTGGGAGTCAAATACCTTGGATGCGAAATACTT
This sequence comes from uncultured Prolixibacteraceae bacterium, assembly GCA_964442545.1. Classification (GTDB taxonomy): domain Bacteria; phylum Bacteroidota; class Bacteroidia; order Bacteroidales; family UBA1556; genus UBA6267. The sequence goes on from CAYUAN010000060.1 coordinate 13,036, forward strand.
TTCTGAAAGAGGTATTCGTATAAAGGTGATGGGTGTAGTGAATGCCGACAGTAAAGAGGAATATGTGATGGATCCGGATAGTGTGGCTGTAACACCCGGTTTGGATCCGTCTTATACTTATGATTTTGTATCCTTTTTACAAACCACACTTGACCTGGAAGCATATAGTCATTTGGCAAAACGTTGGGTGCTCTCCAATGAATTATTTGCCATAATTTCTACGGAACCTTTTGGCGAATTAATCCATACTTATATGGTAGGCGGAATGTTCCCTTCGGACCCGAATCAAATGGCATTCTGGGGCCTTCCCGAGAATAGTATATTTATGAATAATGGCTGGATCTACCGTTTGGGAATTCGTTATATGATTGTTAAAAATTTGTTTGTTACTACAAAAATAAACGGATTGTTTTATGCTGAAGATCTAAGTGATATATTTAATTCCGACCCTACCGGAGATTTGAGTTATATCGGCAATCCGGATAACTATTTGTTAGGAATTGGATTAGAAGCGGCGTATAAAAGTCCGATCGGGCCAATCGGAGCCGGATTTGCAATAAATAGTGTCTTTAGCGGAGTGTGGACACATATCCGAATCGGATTTGTTTTCTAAACAAAAATGACCGCAAATTTTGCGGCCACTTTGTTATATGATTTCAGCTTTAATTTAAGCGTATAATTCCCGAAGTTTTTCTTTTACAAAGTCCGGGTCCGGATCAAGGTCGAATACCAGCGAGGGTTTCAGGTAAACCAGTTCTTTCTCGCGATGGAAACGTTCCTAACCGCCGCCCGTAATATTCAGCATAATCAAATCGTCGGATTTTACGATGCCTTCATTCACGGCATTAATCAAAGTGGCTACCGCCACTGAGGCTGCCGGGTGTATATCATTGCCTTCGGTTTCTTCAAACAACTTAGCCGCCGCAACAGCTTCGTTATTATCCGCCAGTAAAACATCTCCTCCGGCATCTTTCATCGCATCGTACAGGCCGCCAATTATCGGGTAGGGTGGTTTACGATTCGAGAGCACTTTGGCCAGAATTTCTTCAACCTGCTTGCGTGCATGATTGTCGTCCAGATGCAACATGTGGCGCGAGTCGGCTTTCCAGGCATCATGAATCGGCGTGAAGGGTTTGTTTTGCGAAACCATCAGTTTCATCTTTTTATTTCCGTAGCGGCCATCCTCAATCAGGCGCAGGTTAGCCTCCCAGGCCGCAATGGCTCCGGTGCCGCTGCCCACAGCTTGAAAATAATAATCGGGAATTTCTCCGATGGTGGTGACGGCCGAAAGAGTGGTTGTCCCCATGCCGTCGCGCCGGGCCACGTTTTTGGCACCGCCTTCAGGCAAAAATATATCCATTTCTGCCGCGATATTTGACAGGTTGATGGCATCGAAATAATCGCCGCCGCTTTTGGCAACCACCAGTTTTACGCAATCTTTTATCGGCTCGTCGAACCAGAGTGCCCCGAGATTATCTTCCGGAAGGCACAAAAGCAAGGGGATGTTATTGTCCGAGCAAACCCGGGCAAAGGCGCGGGCCGTATTTCCGGCGGAAGCTACCACCAGTACCCGTTTTTCGTCCACGGCCAGGCGGGCCCCAACGGAATAGGATTCGGTTTCCTTAAACGAACAGGTCGGCATTTCGATGCCTTTGTCCGGCCAGTAACCGCTAAAGGTTATGTACAAACGCTCCAGCCCCAGTTTTTTAGCCAGTCCCTCACTTTTGTATGTGATAGGAGCATGCGAGCCTTTCAACATGCGGTGTACGGGCAGCCAGTCGGCAAATTTGTATATCCCGTATTCATCGCCTTTTACCTCCAGTTGTTTCTTTTCATAAATCGCTCGAATCAGTGTGGGCTCCGTTTCTCCGGGTGCGTCCAGTAACCAACCTTCGTCTTCGAAAATCCGTCCGGTGTTCACTGATTGCAGCTTGTATTTTGTTGCTTCAAATTTCATAAAATGCTTTTTTACTTCCCAATTTTATTTTCAATAGTGGCTTTCACAAAGGCTACAAACAGCGGGTGCGGATTGGCAACCGTGCTCTTGTATTCGGGGTGGAATTGTGAACCCACAAACCAGGGATGGTCCGGTATTTCAATGATTTCCACCAGGTCGTGATCGGGGTTGATTCCCGTAGGAATCATACCGGCCTTAATATAGTCATCGCGGTACTTGTTATTAAATTCATAGCGGTGGCGATGACGTTCTTCCACATTAATTTTATTGTATGCTTTATAGGCATTGCTGTTTTTTTCGATGCGGCAAGGATATGCTCCCAGACGCATCGTGCCCCCCATTTCGCTGATGCCTTTTTGCTCTTCCATCAGGTCGATTACCGGGTGTGGTGTGCGCGAGTTCATTTCACTGGAATGAGCGTCGGTCAGTCCCAAAACATTTCGCCCGAACTCAATTACGGCACATTGCATTCCCAGGCAAATACCCAGAAACGGAATTTTGTTTTCACGAGCATAACGGATAGCCTCAATCTTGCCTTCAATACCGCGATTTCCGAATCCGGGTGCTACCAGAATACCGTCCACGCCTTTGAGCATTACGTCCGCGTTTTCTTCATTTATCTTTTCCGAATGAATCATTTTGATATTCACCTTGCACAGATTTTCCGAACCGGCATGAACAAAAGATTCTAAAATGGATTTGTAGGAGTCTTTCAGTTCTACATATTTACCCACCAATCCGATGCTTACCTCGCGGGTCGGATTTTTCAATCGTTTCAGAAAATGTTCCCAATCATCCAAAACGGTTTTGCGGTTATCTTTGATATTCAGTTTACGCAAAACTTCCGTATCCAAATGCTCTTGCTTCATCAGCATGGGCACATTGTAAATGGTGTCTGTATCGATGGATTCGATTACCGATGAGGGTTCGATATTACAGAAAAGCGCGATTTTGTTTTTCAGGTTTTGATTCAGGTGGTGTTCGGTACGGCAAACCAGAATATCGGGCTGAACTCCCAATTGCAACATTTGCTTTACCGAATGTTGGGTGGGTTTGGTTTTTAATTCGCCTGCCGCAGCCAGATAGGGTACAAGGGTCAGATGTACAACCAGGGCGTTGTTTCCCAATTCCCATTTCAACTGACGAACACTTTCCACATAAGGCAAGGACTCGATATCGCCAACCGTACCGCCGATTTCCGTAATTACAAAATCAAACTTCCCCTGCTGGGCCAATAGCTTGATGCGGTTTTTAATTTCGTCGGTGATATGCGGAATAATTTGTACGGTTTCACCCAGATATTCCCCTTTACGCTCTTTATTAATTACCGATTGATACACGCGGCCGGTGGTTACATTATTCCCCTGCGTGGTGGGCTGGTTTAAGAAACGTTCGTAATGGCCCAGGTCAAGGTCGGTTTCGGCCCCGTCGCTGGTAACATAGCATTCGCCGTGTTCATAGGGGTTCAAGGTCCCGGGATCCACATTGATGTATGGGTCCAGTTTTTGAATGGTAACTTTGTATCCGCGGGCTTGTAAAAGCTTGGCCAGTGAAGCCGAAATAATACCTTTTCCCAAAGAGGAGGTAACACCTCCGGTAATAAAAATATACTTTGTGTCTGACATGTTTTGATATTCAGGTAGTTAATAAAGATCCTATGGGCTTGCAAATTACTAATATTTCCAATAGAACAACCAAGAAAAAACACGGCTTCCGGAAATTTCCGGAAGCCGTGTTTTTTTCTGTCGCCGGGTTCACCTGTCAGGCCAAATGTGATTGTAAGATGCGCATGGTAGCAGAGTGTTTCAATAGTCTCAACGCTTTTCTTTCAATTGTCTTGCCCGCTCGCGGGTCAGGTCGAATTTATCCCCGATTTCTTCCAGTGTCCATGCTTGTTTTTGCTCGATACCAAAAAATAATCGGATTACGTCACGTTCTCTTTCGTTCAACTTTTGCAGTACACGATGAATATCCTCTCTCAACGAATCCTCGATTAAATCCACGTCCGTATCCGGTGTTTCGGAAGGAATAATGTCAATCATGCTGCCGTCCTGATCGTCGCCCACCGGTTTATCAGGAGAGGAAGTGTGTTTGGGCGCTTCCGTCAATTCGTTGTTTCGTTAGTTGCTGAACTCTGCTACTTTGAGCTTAAACTCTCGGCTTAAGACTTAAATTGCCGTCCATGTAAATGAAGCAAACTTGGGTATTATCAAACAAAAAAGGCGTGGAATTTTCCACGCCTTTTATCGTACTCTATTTTGAGTCAAATTTTATTGGCCTAAATAAGCTTTCAATAATTTACTTCTTGAATTGTGTTTCAGTCTGCGAATGGCCTTTTCCTTAATTTGTCGAACACGCTCACGAGTGAGGCCGAATTTGGCTCCGATTTCGTCCAGTGTCCAGCTGTGGTTTTGGCCGATTCCATAGTAAAGATTGATTACGTCACGTTCCTTTTCGCTGAGCGTACCCAACGAACGTTGGATTTCGCGGCCCAAAGACTCACGCATCAAATACTCATCGGTATCCGGCTCGTCGTTGTTAATCATCACATCAAGCATGCTTGAGGTTT